>CAYSKU010000012.1:0-21994 GCA_964431775.1 uncultured Ruminococcus sp.
ACCGCCTGTCGCCTCAGGCGACTTTGCATAAATTATATTGTCGTGGGATATCTTTCAACCCAAGCTGAAAGTGCCCCGATGACTGCGCGCCGCCTCAGCCGCCCCGATGACCGCCTGTCGCCTCAGGCGACTTTGCATAAATTATATTGTCGTGGGATATCTTTTAACCCAAGCTGAAAGTGCGCCGATGACCGTCCGGCGGCTCAGCCGCCCCGATGACCGCCTGTCGCCTCAGGCGACTTTGCATAAATTATATTGTCGTGGGATATCTTTCAATCCAAGCTGAAAGTGCGCCGATGACTGCCTGCGGCGTCACGCCGCCTAGTCGTGTTTGCCGATGACTTCGACTTTGAGGATGTTGGTGTTGCCCGGGGTGTGGACGGGAGTTCCTGCCGCTATCACCACGGTGTCGCCCTCCGCGACTATGTCGTCCTTCTTCGCGCAGTCTATCGCGTGGATGAAGAGCTTGTCGAGCGAATCCTGCACTCTCGCAAGCACCGGATACACGCCCCACGACAGCGCAAGCTGGTTCAGCGTCTTCACTCGCGGCGTTGCCGCTACTATCGGCTGTACCGGACGGAACTTTGACATACGACGCGCACTCTTTCCGGTGGTGGTCAGCGTGATGATCGCACGTGCCTTTATGTCCTTGGCGGTGGTGCAGGCGGCATCGCAGAGCGCGTTCGTGATGTCGGTATAGTCGATCTCGTAGCTCATCGTGCCGTAGGCATCCATGTCGAAGGCGTCCTTTTCAGCCTGCTCGGCGATCTTCGCCATGGCGCGGACGGCGCGTATCGGGTACTTGCCGACTGCGGTCTCGCCCGAGAGCATGACCGCGCTCGTTCCGTCAAAGACGGCGTTTGCGACGTCCGATATCTCCGCACGTGTGGGGGTCGGGTTCTCTATCATGGATTCGAGCATCTGCGTTGCGGTGATGACCATCTTACCTGCCTGATAGCACTTGCGGATGAAGCGTTTTTGCAGACCCGGGAGGCGTTCGAAATCGACCTCGACACCCATATCGCCTCGTGCGACCATTATTCCGTCCGAGTACTTGAGTATCTCGTCGAAGTTTTCGATACCCTCGGTATTCTCGATCTTCGAGATTATACGTATATTATGACCGCCGTTATAGTCGAGGAACTTTCGCATACCGATAACGTCGTCGGCGCGGCGGACGAACGAGGCGGCGACGAAGTCAACGTCCTGCTCGATACCGAAAAGGAGGTCGCCCCTGTCCTTATCGGACATATGCGGCATATCGAGCGGAATATTCGGGACGTTCACGCCCTTGCCGTTCTTTATCTCCCCTCCGGCTACGACCTCGCAGGTGATGGTCGAGTCGGTCTTATCGACGACCTTCAGCTCGATATTGCCGTCGTTCAGCAGTATCGCGCAGTCGGTATAGACCTGACGCGGCAGGTCGCGGTAGGTTATATAGCAATGCTCCGCGTCACCGAGGTCGTCGGGGTCGCCGGTGGTGAGCGTGAAGTGTGAGCCGGTCTCGAGGTGGGCTGAGCCGCCGTCGAACCTGCCGAGGCGTATCTCCGGTCCCTTTGTATCGAGAAGTATTGCAAGCGGAACGCCCATCCTCGTTCTGACCTCGCAGAGGCGTTTGATGACCTCCGCGTGTTCCTCATGTGTGCCGTGAGAGAAGTTGAGCCTTGCGACGTTCATTCCGGCGCGAACCATGGCTTCGATCATTTCGGTCGAGTTCGAGGACGGACCGAGTGTACAGACGATTTTTGTTTTCAGCATATCTAAAAACACACCCCCATTTTATAGTACCTACATTATACCACACTTTTCTCCCCTCCGCAACCCGCCTGAGGCGGGGGGCATGGATCGGGGCGGCTGAGCCGCCGAGCAGTCATCGGGTCGGCTGAGCCGACAGGCAGTCATCGGCGTTCGTGGAGTTTAGGTTGAAAGACGACCCACGACAATATTATTTGGTGCAGACTCGCAAACAGTCATCGGGTCGGCTGAGGCGACATATTAACAAAATGTAAATACTTCCTCCGCGCTCATCGGCGACGATGGGCAAAGACCGCCGCTCGGTCGGGTTTTTTACCCCTCCTGCGGCGGTCCTTCGCGTTTTTTTGCCTATTTTTATTTGTGAACACGCTTTGGAATTTCTTGCGAAAAAGTCGGGACGACAGATCGCTTCTTCTGCGGTATAATATATGCACAACGAAAGACCGTTCGTACAAAATGTGAAACGGTGTTCACAAAACTGTGCTTGCGCGGACGGCGGAAAGGAGATATATATGGATGAGCTGAACACAGGCGACACGGTCGTGTCGGAGCTGTCGGAGGTGGCGGGCGGAGAAGCTTCGCTCCTGTCGAGGCAGCGCGATGCCGCGCACGCTCTCCTTCGCGGAGAGGATGACGTTCGCGAGAGGCTCTGCATAGGTGAGAGCGAATGGCTCGGCTGGATACGCGGCGGCGAGTTCACCGGCTACGTTTCGAGCCTTGCGTGGGGGCTTGCGGAGGTGAACGTTCCCTCGGTATGGAGGACGCTCTACGGACTTGTGAATGACGGAAGTGTTCCTGCGATACGTTTGTACTTCGATCTTTTATCGAAGAGGTCGGGGGCAGCGCACGAGGCGGAGCATCGCACGGTCGGCGGTGAGCTTGCCGGACTTCGCGAGAGCATCTTTGCGGAGGGGGCGACTGAATGACGGTCAGCGGCAGCGGCTACGTTTTCGGTGATAAGCACTGCGAATACATGAAACGTGCGTACACCTCGACCGTGAACGTTGCGGAGGGTGCTGTCAGGGCAGGGAAGACCGTTGACAACGTTTTCGTATTCGCGGCACTTCTTGAACGCTCTCCCGACAGGATACATCTTGCGACCGGCTCGACCATCGGAAACGCGAAGCTGAATCTCGGTGACTGCAACGGGCTTGGTCTTGAGCACATCTTCAAGGGGCGGTCGAAGTGGACACGCTATCGAGACAACGAGGCGTTATGTGTACAGACGAGGGTAGGGGAGCGGATGATAATTTTTGCCGGAGGTAAGAATTCCGACTCCTACAAGAGGATACGCGGAAACTCCTACGGTATGTGGATCGCGACCGAGATAAACCTGCACGACGACACGATGATACGTGAGGCGTTCAACCGTCAGCTGGCGGCGAAGGACAGGAGGGTATTTTGGGATCTGAACCCCTCGTCCCCCTGTTCGCCGATCTACACGGAGTATCTCGACAGGTACGAGAGCGGAGTACGCTCTGGCGAGCTGCGAGAGGGCTTTTACAACTACGCGCACTTTACGATATTCGACAATCCCGTGATAACGCGGGAGCGGCTTTCCGACATAGTCGCGCAGTACGACACCGGCTCGGTATGGTACAGGCGAGACATTCTGGGGGAGCGGTGTGCCGCGGAGGGGCTGATATATCGCAGGTTTGCGGACTCTCCCGAGTCGTTCACGGTAGACGACGATGCGATCGAGGTATCGCGCATACGCTTTGTGAACATCGGCATCGACTTTGGCGGCAATCGCTCGAAGACGACGTTCGTGGCGAGTGCATTCATGGAGGACGGTCGGATAATCGTACTTCGCGATCATGCGGTAGAGGGAGGAAAGGGGGAGATAGATGCGGAGCGGATCGACCGCGAATGTCTCGGCTTTCTTCGAGGGCTACGCGAGGCGTTCCCGGGGGTATACGTGAAGTACATTTTCGCTGACAACGAGGCGCAGTACCTGATAAACGGACTGCGGAGGTATCTGTCGTCCTCGGGGGGTGGAGTACGAGTGATGGATGCGGCGAAGCGGCGCATAGGCGACCGTATCGCGTTCGTGAATCATCTTATGTCGGAGGGGCGTTTTCTGATAACGCGGCAATGCGTTCGTCTGCGTGACGGGCTTTGCGGGGCGGTCTGGGACTCGTCCTCTGCGGAGGACAAGCGGCTCGACGATTTCACCTCCGACATCGACATCCTCGACGCCTTCGAATACTCCATCGAACGCTACATGGTCGGCGGCGCAGTCGCCGCAGACAGTCATCGGCGTTCGTGAAGCTGAGATTTGAAGCGATCCCACGAGGGTGGAGAAAAAAGTGTCATCGGCGTTCGTGAAGCCGGGGTCGGAAGATGACCCACGACAATATTATTGGTGCAGGTTTAGTCTGCTGACGGTCGGCTGAGCCGACAGGCATAAATCGGCGTTCGTGAAGCTGAGATTTGAAGCGATCCCACGAGGGTGGAGCAAAAGTGTGGTCGGCGTTCGTGAAGCCGGGGGCGCGTGATGCTACGCGAGGGTATGGGTGAGGGGAAAAATTGATACGGAAAGGAGAGGGTATGACAACATGATAGAGAATGAGCTTCTCGAATATCTTGAGGGGTACGGTGTAGGCACGGTCTCCGCGATGCACACGTACATCCGTGAATGGGAAGCCTGGTGGAGAGGTAAGAGCAGGTCGTTTCACGAATATCTTGAGAACGATATGTCGGGTCGTCCGGTACGTCGTGAGATGTTCCGCATGAACATGGCAAAGAAGATATGCGAGGACTGGGCGGCGATACTTTTGAACGACCGAACGGTGATATCGGTCTCCGATGCGGTCGGGGAAGCCTTTGTCAGACGTATATTTGACGAAACGGGCTTTCTACGTCAGGCGAACCGACTGATAGAGCGAGCGTTTGCGGTAGGCACGGGAGCGGCGATACTTCGCATAAACAACGGCACTGTCGAGGACGGTGCGCTTCGTGCCGGTGAGAGGACGTTCCTATCGTTCGAATTTGTTGATGCGGCGCACATAATACCGTTATCCGTCACGAACGGCAGGATAACGGAGGCGGCGTTCGTATCGGAGGGCATCGAGAGGGGGCGCGAATACGTATATCTCGAGCTTCACGTGCGTGAGGAGGACGGCTACTGCATAAGGAACGTATTTCTCGAGCGTGAGGACGGAGTACTTCGTGAGCGTGACGGCGGTCTGACAGCCGGAACGGTACACACGCATTCGCCGTATCCGTTCTTTACGATACTTACTCCGAACATAGTGAACCACATTGACGAGGGTTCGGGGATGGGCATCTCGGTATTTGCGGACGCGCTCGACTGCTTACGCGGAGTCGATCTTGCGTTCAACAATTTCTGTCGAGACATCAAGCTTGGCGGCAAGAAGGTATTTCTCAATCAGTCGCTCGTTACGCGAGACGAGAACGGGAACGTCTACACGCCGGACGATGTTGCACAGCAGCTGTTTGTGACGATAGGTGACACGGAGCTTACGGAGCATCCGATGATAACGGAGCATAATCCGGAGCTTCGCACCTCCGACAATGCGGAGGCGGTACAAAGTCAGCTCGATTATCTGTCGTTCCGCTGTGGACTGGGTACGCACCACTACACGTTCGGCGGTATCGAGGGACGAGCGAAGCTGACGGCGACACAGTATGTAGGAGAGCGGCAGGATATGCTGCAAAACGCCGTCAAGCATCAGAAGAACGTTGAGGAGTTTCTTATCGGGGCGGTACGGATATTGTTATGGTGTGCGGCGGAGGTATTTCTTCTGCCGACAGACTCGGGGGCGGCTATAGGTGTGACGTTTGACGACTCATACTTTACGGACACGGACAGTCAGCGTTCGCGAGACCTTGAGGAGGTACGCGAGGGCATACTGACCGTTGAGGAATACAGAAGAAAGTGGATAGAGGTGTGATATGCCGGAGATATCGGAGATATTCGGCAGTGAGAAGCTGTCGTTTGAGGAATTTATGAAGAAGGCTGCGGAGTCGGGCTGTGAGTTCGGCGACCTTGCGGCATTAAGGAGGGTACACGAGGCGGAGGTAAGCAAGCTTCTGGTACACGGAGCGGTCGAGAGGGAGGCGTTATTATCGGGGGCGCGAAACAGCGAGCTTCTGATGCGAGTTCTCGACATGAGCGGTATCACCGTTGACGAGGAGGGGGTACACGGGATAACCGAGCAGATCGGTCGTTTACGTGAGACCGATCCGTACCTGTTCGGTGATACCGGAAATGGGTCTGCTGCTACAGCTGCTACAGCGGCTACGGCTACTACGGGGGAGGCAGTCACTGCGGCGGTGAGTGTCAGCACAGGTGCGCCTCACGGACGTGAGCGCATCGACCCCGATATGCAGACCGATGCCGAATACTACTCCCATCGGCTGAGGTCGGGTCGGCTGAGCCGACAGGCAGTCATCGGCTTTCGTGAAGCCGAAGTTTGACGACATCCCACGACAATATTATTGGTGCAGACTTAGTTTACTAAGGTCGGGTCGGCTGAGCCGACAGGCATGAATCGGCTTTCGTGAAGTCGGAGTTTGACGACATCCCACGACAATATTATTGGTGCAGACTTAGTTTACTTAGGTCGGGTCGGCTGAGCCGACAGGCATGAATCGGCTCTCGTGAAGCCGGAGTTTGACGACATCCCACGACCGTGGAGGATGTGCAGGTCTCGTCGGCTGAGGTCGGCTGAGCCGACAGGCATGGATCGGCGTACTTTCGGTTGAGCTCGAAAGACGACCCACGACCGTGGAGGATGTGCAGGTCATTAAATATGGTCTGTCCGGATCACTATATGACAAACGAAAAAATAAAACAACAAAAAAGAAAGGAACAAAATTATGGAAAAGCTTGATTTTACAGTAAAGCAGATCGCAAGAGAGGCACTGCCGCGTCTGATCGACAACCTCGTCTTCCCGAACCTTATCTACAAGGAGACGATCCCCGGCAATGCCGCAAAAAAGGGTGATGTAGTCTCCGTTCGCTGTCCCGTTCGTCTCGAAGCGAACGACTTTGACTCGGACGAGGGCATCTTCGCGCAGAGTCTCGACAACAACACCGTTGAGGTGAAGCTCGACCACATCGCTACGGTCGATCTCCAGCTCGGTGCGATAGAGGCGGCGTGTGACTTTGAGTCCGTGACCCGTCAGTTCATCGAGCCTGCCGCCGCCGCGCTTGCCGAAAAGATAAACGCGGAGGGTCTGGCACTTTATCGTGACATCCCCTACACTGCCGGTCAGACCGGTGTTACTCCCGACGGTCTCGACGACCTTGCCGAGGCATCCTATGTGCTTGACGAGCATCGTGTACCGTTCGGCGATCGCCGTGCGGTATGGAGTCCGCTTGCGACGTCAAAGCTCAAGCAGGTGCCTGCCATAGTCAACGCCGAAAAGTGCGGCTCGACGAACGCTCTCCGAAACGGCTCTATCGGTCGTGTATTCGGTATCGACAACTATATGTCACAGGCAGTTGCGGAGCATTCTCCGACCTATGTCGGCTCTCTCACCCTTGCGGATGAGGCGAACGAGGCTGACAGTGTAGTACTCACCGCCTCTGCCGGAGGTACGCTCCAGCGCGGCGATCTTCTGAAGATAGAGGGACACACCTATGTCGTTCGAAAGGATACGGCGGTACTCAGCTCCAAGATGACGGTCGAGCTCTATCCGAGCCTTACCGCGCCGAAGTCCGCGCAGGTCGAGGTAGTTCCGGCGCACACCGCAAACCTCGTCTTCCATCCGAATGCGTTTGCGTTCGTTTCGCGTCCGCTCCAGACTCCGGCAGGTGTTGAGTCCTATGTGACGAGCTACAACGGTATATCTCTCCGTGTCGTTCGCGGCTACGATATCCGTTACAAGCGAGAGCTTCTCTCCATGGACGTTCTCTACACCTTTAAGACCCTTTATCCCGAGCTTGCTATCCGCTATCTCGGTTAAGGCGCGGTCGGTGGATGCTATGGTGACCTATGATACTTACCGCAACGTTTACGGCGGTACGGCAGACGAGGCTCGTTTCTCGTCTGTCGCGGGTACTGCCGAGGCGGCACTTCGTGCGCTGATATATCCGAACGAGGTCTCCGCAGTTCCGTCAGACGTATTCTCACGTGCCGTCTGCATACAGGTCGAGCATATGCTGTGCTACGGTGCGGAGTCGGCACGGCGCGTAAAGAGCGAGGCCATCGGAGACCGCTCCGTCACCTACGAGAACGTTTCGGGCATCACGATCTGCGGAGTTTCGGTCGCGGCGGAGGCGGCACTTCTTCTGCGAGAGTCGGGAGGTATATCATGCTGGGTATGAGCGGTGCTTCTGCCGAGACGGCGGTGACTCTCCTTAAATATCGCACGGACGCGCCGGACGGTACGCCGTGCTACGACAGCTATGCTTTATCGGGGGTCGTGGTACGTGAGAGGTTCACTCTCGAGCGTGAGGCGGTCGAGGTAGGGGAGACTGTGCTGTATTTTCTCTACGACCGAAGTGTCTGTCGGAGTGCGGACGGAGCTGTCGTCCCTCTTCCGCGAATGTCGAGTGGGGATCTGTGTGTGCTTCGCTTCGGTGAGGCTGACGAGGATAGGCTACGTATCGCGGAGGTCGGATATTTTAACGGAGGTGCGCTGTCGCACGTTCGAATGAAGCTGAAGTAGGGGAGGATGTGATGGTAAGGATAACGATATCGGTCTCGGGTGTGGGTAACGCGCTGTTATCGAGGGTACCCGAGGCGGAGCGAGTACTTAGACGTTCGGTCATAGCCTCCTGTGAGCCGTTCGTACCGTATCGGACGGGGGAGCTGTGCCGTTCGGTCGTTGAGGATGAGGGGGGCAGACGTATAGTATACACGGCAGAGCACGCATCATCGTGCTACTATGCGACACGTCCGTTTTCGAAAAGGAAGCATCCGTCCGCGACCGCACACTGGTTCGAGGCGGCAAAGTCGGTCGATATGACAAAATGGTGCGGTGCTGTTGCCGCCGCGCTTTCGGGAGGTGGACGTTAGCTATGGAGGGCATACAAAGTGAGGTCATGCGGAGGCTATGCGAGTACCTTGGCGGCTCGGGGACGGTCTTTCTTCCCGAGACCGAGCGTGACGGTACCGCCTCCGTATCGTTCACGGGAGGGGGCGAGCTGCTCCGTACCTATGTGGACGGCTCGTACCTTATGGCGATACCGTTTGACGTTCGTATCAGGCGCAGGAGGGCTTCAAACGACGTATCGGCGAAGCTGGACGCCTGTAGATACTTCGAGAGACTGAACGAATACGTAGGCAGCTCTCCGATGGGGGAGGGTCTGGAGGTACTTCCGACCCTCGGGAGGGCGTTTGGCGGTACGTACTCGAAGTCGGCGATATACGAGGACGGCACGGAGGAATTTCGTGCCGGCTACATACTTAAAATATACATAAAGGGAGCAAGGAGCGAATAATGGGAATAGTCAACAGAGCCGAGAGAAGGCACTACATGAACACCGGCACGTCGAAGAATCCGGTATGGAGTCAGATCGGTGAGGGCTTCACGGAGTTTACGGAGTCGAAGAACGCCGTAAGCTACGGCAGACGCTACATCCACGAGGTGACGAAGCGCACGGACGTTACGGGCTACGCGCCGGTCATAGATTACGAATTCGAGGTCTATCGCGGAAACGCTGTCATTGCGGTGCTTCGCGAGATAACCGACCTTGAGATGTGCGGAGACCGCGCACAGGTCGATATACTGACTGTCGATCTTTTTGACGAGACCGAGGCGAGCGGAGCGTACCGTGCGATATGCAGGCGATATTCCGTGATCCCCGACGAATGCGGCGAGGGTACGGACACGCTCTGCTACACGGGTACGATGAAGGCGGTCGGGAGCATGATCCCGGGGGTCTTCGTGGTCGCAAGCGGAGTATTTACGGCAGACTGAGGGAGGCTTTTATGGACGAGCTGAAGAACACATACGTTTGGAGCTACAACGGAGGAGAGTATCCGTTTGACATAAGTGAGAGCGAGAACATGAAGCGAATGGAGGCCGGTCTATCCGCTCTGCGTAAAAGAAACGAGGAGATCGGTGTCGGCGGCGGTGAGGCACTTCGTGAGCAGTGCATGATGATCCGCGAATTCTTTGACACCGTTCTCGGTGAGAGCATGGGGAGTGCGGTCTGCGGAGAGGCGTACAGCTCCTCGGCGCACACGATGGCATACATGGAGTTCATACTGTTCGTGAACGCGCAGGTGAGGGCGTTCCGTGAGGCGGTCAGCGCGGTCGAGGAGAAATACAGGGCTCGTGCTGCCGGAACGTGCGGTGCATGACCTTCTGACCGATCCGTTACCCGATTCGTTCGTGCTGTTCGGGCGCGAGTATCCGATACGCACCGACCTTCGGCACTGGATACTCGTAACGGAGCTGTTCGAGGAGGAGGTTCCTCCGTACACGAAGGTACGTCTTGCCGCCGAGCTTCTGCTGATAGGCGGTGCGGAGGTATTTCGGACGTTATGTGAGGAGGAGGGTGAGGCGGCGTACAACGAGCTGCTTCGTGCCGTGCATCGCTTCTCCTCCTGCGGCAGGACATCCTCGGAGGAAGTACGGGACGAGCGGCGCGGTGAGGCGGTATTTGACTTTACGTTTGACGCGGAGCGCATATATGCGGCATTTTGGCAGGCATACGGCATAGACCTATGTGACTGTGCCGACGAGCTTCATTTTTGGCGGTTCATGGCGTTGCTCAGGAATCTTCCGCGTGAGACGGAGTTTATGCAGGCGGTCGGGCTGCGTATGACGGACACGTCACGGATAGAGGATGATGCGCTGAGGCGGCGTATCAGGCGCGCACGTGCCGCTGTACGGATACGACATGATGAAGGAAAGGAGAAAAAGGATGGCTGACGGCTCGGTAACTATAGGTGTCGTGCTTGACACGGCGGCGTTCTCGGCTTCGGTCGCGGCTGTACAGGGTGAGCTTGGTTCGCTTGCCTCACGCATACAGCAGTCGCTGAACGGTGCGTTCTCGGGAGCGACCATAGATGCGTCTCTCGTTTCGGCGATAGCAGGTCTTTCGGCGGGAATATCGGCGGCAGCTGCCGGAGTGGAGCAGTCCATGCTCGAGCTTGCGGTCTCCGCGACTACGGCGTTTGTCGGCGGAGGCTGGGCGGTATCCGGTGTTCGTGCATCGACCGAGCTTGCCGCAGGTATAGCCTCGGGAGGAGGTGCGGCGATCTCGGCGGCACAGGCGATAGCGGAGGAGGCGATATCCTCCTTTGACGGTGGTGAATGGTCGGTGATCGGCGCGAGCATGATGGACGGTATAGCCTCCGGCATATATGCGGCAGGAGCTTCGGTCGTTGCGGCGATAAACGAGGTCGCACGTGAAGCGGAGGAGGCGGTAAAGAGCTACTACGACATACGTTCACCGTCCGCGCTCATGCGTGACGAGGTCGGCGTGATGATCTCACGCGGTATCGCGGAGGGCATACTTTCGGGTGCGGGCTTCGTTCGCGGTGCGATGGAGACGGTCGGGGAGAGTGCGTACCTCGGTCGCGGCAGCTCGGCTCGATCTCAGGCTAACGCAGGCGCGGTCGGGAGCGTGACGCAGAACATATACCTGCGTGACAGTGACAGCTCACCGTACAGGACGGCGCGTCGCATTCGAAGAGAAAGTGAGGCAATATTCAGAGGCTGATGGACAAGGATTACAGGATAAGGTTTGAGTCGGGTGGGCGAACGCTCGAGCTGTCGCCGACCTCACCGTGTCGTCTTCTTGCAGGGGGACTGCGCGGCTTTGACAGCACAGGACTTGACGTAGCGATACGCTCGTATGCGTCACTGCACGGCGGTCATCCCGAGAGGAGACGCTTCACGGAGCGTGAGCTTGGTCTGACGTTCGAGATAGATGCGGGTGAGGTCGAGACGGAGGAGCTTCGACGGAGCATTGCCGCGATGATGGATCCGAGGCTAACGTGTGAGCTTGACGTTGAGATATACGGAGTACACAGGTGCATATCGGTGATACCGTGCGGTGAGGTACGCTTTGAGAGGGAGACCATGCACGACCGACCGGAGGTCATGCTCGAATTCGTTTCGCCGGACGTATTTTTCCGTGCGGCAGAGCCGGAGGAGGTCGTATTTCGCGACCCTGTACCGTTACTAACGTATCCGCTGACGTTTTTCGCTGGAGCCGGCATGACGTCCGGTATATTTCGAACGAGCAGTGTGGCACGTCCGGTGAACCGCGGTGACACGTCCTGCGGTATAGTTGCGGAGATAGTCGCGGACGGCGGTGACGTGGTAACGCCGGGGATATCGTGCGGTGATGCGTTCATAAAGTGTCCGCTGACGCTCTCGGACGGAGACCGTCTCGTCATCGACACGAGGGATCGTCAGAAGAACATATACCTAAACGGCGAGCGTCACTTTATGTTCGACCGCAGAAGCACGTTCTTTCGTCTGCCGATGGGGGAGAGCGTCGTGACACTTTTATGTGAGTCGGGAGAGGAATACGTTCGGGCGCGGATGGAATACGTGCCGCTGTACTTCGGAGTATGAGGCGGTCGTTGGAGGAGCTACATGGATATATATTTTCTTAACGGAGAGTTCGAGCCGATCACGGGTGCGATAGACGAATGCACGTCTGTCGTATGGTCGGAGCGATATTTCGAGAACGGAACGTTCACGCTCCATATGCCGAGGGAGCTGCTTCCGTCTGTTTACGAGGCGAAATATGTTCGCACGGGTGTAGAGAACGGACGTATAAAGTGCGGACGTATCGAGTACATCATAGCGGATGACGAGGAGGAGAGCGGAAGCTGTGAGCTTGGCGGTCATCTGCTGGAGTCGATGCTTAGTGACAGGGTGATGTCGGGGCGCGGCTGCTACACGGGGACTGTCACGGAGGCGGTCTGTGCGGCGGTGGAGGCGAATCTGCGCGGCTGTGGAGTGGAGCTTGGCGAGGGTGTCGCGATAGGCACGGAGGTAAGTCTGAGCTACGAATGGGACGTACTGTCGGACTGGCTGTACTCGGTACTGCGGCCGTTTGGGGCATCGTATCGGATAGAGCTTGATCCGGAGAGGAACGTACCGATATTTCGCATAGTATGCGGCATCGACCGAAGCACGGAGGGTGCGGAGAGTGAGCCGAACAACGAAGGGCAGGCGGTATTTTCGGCATCGTTCGGGAACATAACGTCGGTGAGGTTCGAGAGGGACACGTCGGCGCGGCGAAACGTGGTATACGTTGAGGGGTCGGACGGAACGCTCGTGACGGTGGACGAGAGCGGCGGCGGTGCGAAGCGAGAGCTGTACAGGAGCGTTTCGGACGTTCGTCCGACCGATTTTGCGGACACAGAGGCGTACAGGGCGGCACTGTGTCGTCGAGGTGTGGAGATACTGTCGGGATATGCGGAGGTATATCACGTATCGGCTGAGACGGACGTATCGGTCATGCCGCGCTACGGCATCGACTACGCGCTCGGCGACATATGTGACGTTGCGGACGACACGCTCGGGCTGGCGTTCGGTATGCGTTTGACGTGCGTTGACGACGTTACCGAGAACGGTATGCGTATGCTGTATCCCTCGTTCGGCGAGGAGATAAGCTTCGTGAGACGGTCGGCGGTCTGAGACCGCAAACGGTCATCGGCGGCGGCCTGAGACCGCAAACGGTCATCGGTGTTCGTGAAGTCGAAACCGTTCGATGACCCACGACAATATCATATGTGCATATCCGGTCTACAGAACGTTTGTCTTTAGCAGACCGCACGATGTCGTCTGAGCCGACCCGACCAATTTATATTTTTTATAAAGGAGATCTTTTTATGTCGGATATTTCATATCCCGTTCTTGGCGGGATGTTCGATTCAACTACCGTTGTCGATACGGTAAACGGCTTCCCTCGTGGGGACAAGGCCGTTGATTCATCGTTTTTTGCCAAAATGATATCGTCCTTCTATTCAAACGGCGTGCTTGCCGCCGGTGGGACTGAGGGAAACAACGGTATGAAGGCGGCACCGTCCTCCGGTATGACGTTATCGGTCAGCCCCGGGGTCGCGTGGATACGCGGCTACATGGCATGGCTACAGACTGCGAAGAGCTTTGCTCTGACTGCCGGACATACCTATTCGATAGTCCTTCGGCTGAGTACCGCCTCGGGCGGCTTCAACCTCATCGCGACAGAGGAGCGAAGCGGTCTCCCGACCGACACCGAGCTGATACGCGATCTCGTTTTAGCCGAGGTGACGATACCCGGCAGTGCTACGGAGCTTACGGAGAGCATGATCGTCGATACACGCGGAGACCGTGCAAAGTGCGGCTTTGTGACCTGCACCGTCGATGCGCTACAGACCGTGCCGTTTGCGACCGATGCCGGCTCGGTCGGCGGTGTTCCGGAGACGGCGTTCATGCGAAAGAGCGGCGGTACGATGACCGGAAAGCTGACTGCCGCGTCCGAAAGGACGGGCGTTTCGGCGGTACGAAACATAGCCTACGGCACGACTCTCCCCGACGTTCTCAACGAGGGTGAGATATTCATCCTTTTGTCCGAGTGATGCTTTACGGGGGAGGTAATACAAATGGCGATATTATTTCGCAATCTTGACAGTCTGACGGTCGGCGGCATGGGTACTCGACTGACCGTCTACAGCGGAGCGGACAGCATACGTGTCGAGCTGACCCCCTACGGCGGCACGACTGCGGCGGTATACAGTACCGCTCTTGAGGTGGGGATCGTGTACAACGGTGAGGAGAAGACGATCTCGCGCACGTCGTTCACGCGCTCCGAGTCGGTGATATTTCCGTTCGTGAGTGACGTTCGAGCTATAACGCTGACGTGTGAGGGCGGCATCGTCTACGGTGACAATACGGAGTCGGTGAGGTCTCTCACGCTCACTTGGCACGGTGACGGCACGCTTGGTGTACCTGTGCCGTCCGTGACGTACTACACGGGGCTGATAAAGGGGAGTCCGCTCCGACTTGAATGGAAGGTAGAGGGGATACCGGAGGGCTATCGGGTGTACACGCTCGGAATAGAGCAAAATTTTGCGACAAAGGGGAAGGTAGAGACTGACTTTACGCGAAGCACGGAGGCATCGGAGAAGACGGACGAATTCGTACACGAGCATACGATATCGAGTCTTGAGGTAGGGAACTGCATATTCTACAGGATAGCGTTCGGGCTGTATCCGGAGGAGGGAGCGGCAGCGGCAGGTCGAGACGAGTATGTACTTTATTTTGAGCTTGACACGCCGATATACGTATGCAGTGGAAATTCGGAGAAGGTGATCGCGCCGCACAGTCTTCGTGCGAGTGGGATCCGCAAGAACCGTGTGACGACGGTGACGTGGGAGCTGCCTGACAATTCGCTTCGAGTAGCGGGCTTTTGTCTCGAGTACGCCTACGAGGAGAGCTCGTGGTACACGTTATTTTGGAACGTATGTCCGTCATGCAGCTACAGCTTCACCGTACCGGAGACGGCGAAGCGAGTGGCGTTCAGGATAATGTCGTACTCGACCCGAAGCAAGTACGAGACGTCCGCGTACTGCTACAGTCCGTGGCTCGAGGTCGCCGAGTCGAACGTATACGTTGGAGTAAGCGGTGGCACAGCCCGAGCGTCGGGAGTATATATCGGCTCGGCGCAAGCCGCGCAGTCGGTGGTCGGCTGAGCCGACAAGCAGTCATCGGGTCGGCTGAGCCGACAAGCAGTCATCGGGTCGCCTGAGGCGACAGGCATGAATCGGGTCGGCTGAGGCGACAGGCATGAATCGGGTCGGCTGAGCCGACAGGCATGAATCGGCATTCGTGAAGTCGAGATCGTGGGATATCTTTCAATCTAAGCTGAAAGTGCGCCGATGACTGCGCAGCCTCAGGCTGCTCAGGCGGCTTTGGCTGAAACTTGTTTCTTCCTTATGAGCTGGAGAACGACACCGATCGCGAGAAGCACGATGCCGATGACATCGGTCGTGATGCTCGGGATAACGAGCAGGATACCGCCTGCAATGAAGATCAGTCTCTCCCATACCTTCGCCGGAATGAACAGATAGCCCTCAA
Organism: uncultured Ruminococcus sp.; assembly: GCA_964431775.1. Lineage (GTDB taxonomy): Bacteria > Bacillota > Clostridia > Oscillospirales > CAG-272 > UMGS1696. The sequence goes on from CAYSKU010000012.1 coordinate 15,763, forward strand.
GCCCTGCCGCTACACCGACCATGCCGATGACGGACGAGATCACTATCCTGATGACCTCGAGTGCGTCTGTGTCTATCCACAGCATCTCGGGACTTAGCGCGAAGACGTAGGGTATTATAAACGCCGTTATCGCAAGCTTTGTCGCCTGAACGCCTGTCTTTAACGGATTCGAGTGCGCTATCGCCGCTCCGGCATACGCCGCAAGCGCGACAGGGGGAGTTATGTCCGCAACGATACCGAAGAAGAAGACGAACATATGCGCCGCAAGAACAGGTATGCCCATCTCAACGACGATAGGCGCGGTGATCGTTGCCATAAGGATATAGTTTGCGGTCGTCGGTACGCCCATACCGCAGATGATACACGCCACCATGGTGAGGAACAGCGCGAGGAACACGTTCTTTCGTGCTATCGGGACGATGACGTTGAACAATGTAGTAGCAAGTCCGGTGTAGCTGATAACGCCGATGACGATACCTGCCATACCGCAGGCTACGGTAACGCCTATGGCGTTACGTGCGCCGCTCTCGATGGTCTCAACGAGCTTGATGGGGGTGAAGCGTGTCTCCTTATCGAAGAAGCTGACGATTATCGCCACGATTATCGCAACGGAGGCGGAGAACGAGGCGGTCTTACCGAACGACATAAGTCCGACGAGCGCGACGATCGGCAGGAGCAGATAGCCCTTACGTGCGATCAGCTTGAAGAAGTTCGGTATGCTATCCTTCGGCAGACCCTTGAGTCCGATACGCTTTGCTTCAAAGTGTACCATAAGGAATATGCCGGCGAAGTAGAGGATAGCCGGAAGGATCGCGGCTGTTGCGATGGTCGCGTAGGAGTAGCCGGTCATCTCCGCCATGAGGAACGCCGCCGCACCCATGATGGGAGGCATGATCTGTCCTCCGGTCGATGCCGCCGCCTCGACTGCCGCCGCAAATTCGGGACGGTAGCCGGCTTTCTTCATTACGGGGATGGTGACAGAGCCGGAGCCGACCGTGTTTGCAACGGACGAGCCGGAATACATTCCCTCAAGTGCGCTCGAGATGACTGCGACCTTTGCGGGACCTCCGGCAGAGAAGCCGGCGACCGAGTTTGCAAGGTCGATAAAGAACGTTCCGATACCGGACTTTTCGAGGAACGCGCCGAACAGGATGAACAGCACGATAAAGCTTACGCAGACGTTGATCGGCGTACCCATTATCGAAACGTTCGAGTAGAAGAGCTGGTAGACCACCGTTCGCATGGTCTTCAGAATATCGAAGCCGCGCTCGAACATACAGTGGTAGCAGATATATACGATGAAGCACCCTGCAACGACCATTATCGGGATACCGGTAACGCGGCGGCACAGCTCAAACAGCATTATTATGCCGACGAGGGCGATGATCATATCAAGGTTCGTTATCTTCGTTGCCTTATCGATGAAGGAATTTACGTTCAGTGCGAAGTAGAGGTACGGCACGAAGGCGACGATACCGCAGAGTGCATCCTGCCATTTGATGCTCTTTAGATGCACGTCATGCTTTTTCGTCGGGGGATAGAGCAGGTAGCCTGCAAGGAGGATGAGACCGAGGAAGACGCTCTTACGCGCACGCTCCTCTATGTAGCCGTATATACAATAGAATATGAAGCCGATGATCGAAACGAGGATCACGCGAAGTATCCATTTTGAGACCGTTCCGCTGTAGCTTCTGACGTTCGATTCACGGTCAAGGTCGGCAAGCAGCGCGTCTGCATCAAAGGAATCGTCCTCGGAGAGAAGCTCTGTCATGGAGTGCATATCCTTCTCGGGTGCTGACTTGACCTTTCCTGTGGAGTTGCTTTCTTTTTTTGACATATATGGGGACTCCTACTTTTGCTGATAGATTTCGAGCTTTGTATTTTTTCCGCAAAGCTCACGGAGGTTTATACGTTTGCCGTTTATCGTGAGGTAATGGTCGAAGACCGTACCGACGATATAGTTAAGGCTGTCGTAGGAATAGGTGATACCTGTCACGACTATCGCGCCGTCCTCGGAGTACGAGAATTTCCACGTTGGCTGATCGGCTTCCGTGGGCATACCCGCGCCGAAGCTGTAGTAGCGAGTCTCGACTGCGTAGATCGTGCCGTCACGAGCCTCGAAGACGTCGATGACGGGGGAGCGGTTGACGGAATGGATGAAGTCTATCTCGAAGCGTGTACCGTTCGGGCAGTCGAAGCGTTCGTAGACGTATCCGGTCTCGGCGTCGCGGAGGACTAAGGTATCGTGTCCGGCGTTTACGATGAGTACGACTGCCACTGTTATGACGGTCAAGAGAAACAGAGCCGCAGGAAGGATCGCTGCGGCTGCTGTTCGTTTATCGTGGAAGATATTTCTGATATTCAAGATCAGCCGAGCTTACCGATCTCACGGAAGTACTTTTCAGCACCCGGATGGAGCGGTATGGAGATACCCTCGACGCCGCTGTCGGCGGAGAGCTCCGCGCCCTTGGCGTGAGCCGCCTTGATAGCATCGATATTTTCGAAGATACCCTTAGTTACGTTATATACGGTATCCTCGGAGAGGTCGTCGGAGGCGATGAGGGTAGCCTTAACGGCGACGGTCGTTGCGCTCTCGGACTGACCGGAGTAGGTATCTGCGGCAAGCTCGTACTTAGTATAGTAGCCGTAGTTATCGAGGAGGTACTGCATCTCGGACTCACCTATAGAGAGGATGACGAAGTCATTGGAGGTAGCGAGGTCGGTGACGCAGGTAGTAGGTGCGCCGGCGGTGATGAAGAAGGCATCGAGCTGACCGTCCTTGAACTTATCGGCGGAGTCGGTGAAGCTGAGGGACTGCTTATTGATATCGTCGAAGGACATACCGTAGGCTTCGAAGATCTGAGCGGCATTGAACTCCGTACCGGAGCCTGCGTCACCAACGGAGACGGTCTTACCCTTGAGCTGAGAGATATCGGTGATATCGGGCTTAGCGACGATCTGGATGACCTCGGAATAGAGGGTAGCGACAGCGGAGAAGCCGGTGAGTGCGCCCTCTGTAGCGAAGGTATTCGTACCGTTGTAGGCGTAGTCCATGACATCGTTCTGAACGATAGCCATAGAGACATCGCCGTCGGCAACGAGCTGGATATTAGCTTTAGACGCACCTGTGGACTGTACGCCGAATTCCTGACCGATCTTATCCTTCATGACCTGACCGAGGGCGATACCGAAGGAATAGTACGTACCGGTCTCACTGCCTGTTGCGAGGAATATCTTACTTCCGCCGCCGCAGGAGGTGAGGGTAAGTGCAGCCGTCAGAGCGGCTGCGAGGAGCATAGAAACAGTTTTTTTCATGATCTTTCCTGCTTTCGTAATAATAAATTGAATTTTTTTTGATGGAGGCTTCATAAATCCATCATATCCGCCGAAATTACCTTTATTCTACACCCATATTTTGAATAAGTCAACCCCTTTTTGTGCATTTACAGGGAATATGTTAAAAGAAATTTGTCGCCTGAGCCGCCGAGCAGTCATCGGCGTTAGTTCGGTTTAGACTGAAAGCGATCCCACGAAAATATTATTGGTGCAGACTTGTCCGCTGAGGTCGGCTGAGCTGACAGGCATTCTCCTTCCACCGCTAACGCGGTCCCCCTCCCTCCCGGAGGGAGGCTCATTCAGGTGTAACCAAATTCCAACCTCAGCCGACAAAACTTCGCCACACTCCGCTCTCGTGGTATGTCTCCCCTACTCAACGTCACGTAGTTGAGGCTCCCTCCGGGAGGGAGCTGGCAGCTTGTCTGCCTGAAGGAGAATGCGGTCGCCTGAGGCGACGGGCATGAATCGGCGGTCGCCTGAGGCGACGGGCATGAATCGGCGTTAGTTCAGCTGAGATCGGAAAATATCCCACGACAATTTTATTGGTGCAGACTTGTCCGCTGAGGTCGGCTGAGCCGACAGGCATGAATCGGCGTTCGTGAAGTTTGAATTGCAAGATATCCCACGAGGGTAGAGTTTGTGCAAATTTGTCTGCTGAGCAGCCTCAGACCGCCGCCCCGACCCGATTTAGGTGGGTTGACAGGGTGAGGAAGCTTATGATATAATCAACAAAAACAACGGCAACGGAGGTCAATAAAATGGCAAAACTGAGACTTATGAGCCACAATCAGTGGAAATGTGACGAGAATCTTCCGGCATGGAGTGCGGCAGGTCTCGACTGCTCACCGCGTACACGTGTGCGTGGGTTCGTGCGTGTCTTCCGCGATACTCAGCCGGACGTTATCGGCTGTCAGGAGGTGTCCGCCGATATGGCAGACCGCCTCGTGCGCTACTCCCGTGAGGAGGGGCTTCGCTACGCCCTTCTGTGGGGGCGCGACACACCCATCCTCTACCGTCAGGACAGGCTGGAGCTTGTCGATTCGGACTTCGATCTGTATCCCGACAGCGTCCCGGGTCTCGAGGGTGAGTTCAACAACGGCAAGACGAAATCGTGGTGTCTCGCCGTCTTTCGCGTAAAGGAGAACGGCAGACTCTTTATCTTCGTCTCGACCCACCTCTGGTGGAAGAGCGATGACGAATCCTCCTCGAATTATCAGTACGGCTCGGGTCTGGCGCGTGCGTACCAGCTCGGTCTCGTTATCGACAGGATAGACGAGTTCCAGAAGCTCTACAACTGCCCTGCCGTGATCGTCGGGGACTTCAACACCGCCTACGAAACGCCTGTGATACGTCACGCTACGGAGCGCGGCTTCGTTCACGCGCATGACGTGGCGGTCGAGTTTGCGGACGAGACGAAGGGGTATCACCGCTGTGACGCGAACGGCTACGGTGAGTATCAGTCGGGGGGCTTTCGCAGTGCGATAGACCACATTCTCGTGCGTGATGCGGAGGAGGGCTTCGTGCGCCGCTTCGAGCGTTTTTCGCCCGACTATTATCTCCCCCTTTCCGACCACTCCCCCGTCTACATCGACATCTCTGTCGGCTGAGCGGTCTGAGACCGCAGGCAGGCATCGGCGTTCGTGAAGTTGAAATTGCACGATATCCCACGACAATATCATTTGGTGCAGGCTCGTCAGCCGACGCTCCCCCACACCGGAAATCACATCAACAGGAGAATTACTATGGATAATATTCGAAAGATCATACTCGATACCGATATCGGACCGGACTGCGACGACTGCGGCGCACTCGCGATCCTCGATCGCTTCCATAAAGCCGGAAGGTGCCGTCTGCTCGGCGTGACTCACTGCACCTCCGACCTGCTCGGCACGGACGTTATCGCCGCCATAAACGACTGGTACGGTGTTGACGTACCGATAGGTCAGACGGAACGTCAGGGCTTTTTGTGTGCGCCGGAGACCATGCGCTACACCGTTCCCGTTTCCGAGACGTACCGCCGTACACACGCTCCGGCAAGTTACGAGCCTGCCGTCAGGCTCATGCGCCGCACGCTCGCCGAAAACAGTGACGTGACACTCGTTTTCATAGGTCCGCTGAACGATATGGCAGACCTGTTAAAGTCCACTGCCGACGATATCTCGCCGCTTGACGGTGTTGAGCTGGTACGCAGGTCGGTGCGTGAGGTCATCGTGATGGGCGGCAATTTCGAGAACCTCGCGCACGGTGAATACAATATTGCCTGTGACGTTCCGGCGGCACAGCTCATGACGGAGGCTTGTGCCGCGCCGATAGTCTATTGCGGCTTTGAAGCCGGCGAACACGTCATGACAGGCGCGGTACTCGAGGACGCGCCCGAGGCGTTCCCCGTGCGTATGGCGTACCAAAGCTACCTTGGCGGCGGCTTCGTGCGTAATTCGTGGGATCTTGTGACGGTATACTACGCTGTTTGCCCGACAGACGAGCGTTGGATACTATCTGACGAATGTCGTATCCGCTTCAACGATGATGCAACGGCGGTAGTGACACACGGTGACGGCTGTACGGGCGCACGTACCGTTCGTTTTTCCGACGAAGCGGCTCTCACCGACATTTTGAACAGCCTGATAACTGGCGCGGTCGGCGGTCGGCTGAGCCGACAGGCATGAATCGGCGTTAGTTCAGTCGAAACCGTTCGATATCCCACGACAATATTATTTGTGTAGGTTTATTATAACGCATTCTCCTTCCACCGCTAACGCGATCCCCCTCCCTCCCGGAGGGAGGCGTCGGCTGAGCCGACAGGCATGAATCGGCGTTAGTTCGGTTTAGACTGAAAGCGATCCCACGACAATATTATTGGTGCAGGCAGATCTGCACAAACTCCACCCTCGTGGGA
>CAYSKU010000013.1:0-20361 GCA_964431775.1 uncultured Ruminococcus sp.
GGCGACTCTGCACTTTTCCACATTGTCGTGGGATATCTTCCAACCACAACTTCACTAACGCCGATGACCGCCCGTCGCCTCAGGCGACTCTGCACTTTTCCACATTGTCGTGGGATATCTTCCAACCACAACTTCACTAACGCCGATGACCGCCCGTCGCCTCAGGCGACTCTGCACTTTTCCACATTGTCGTGGGATATCTTCCAACCACAACTTCACGAATGCCGATGACTGTCCGGCGGCTCAGCCGCCTCGAGGGTGTCGAAGGCATCGAGGATGGCTGCCTCCTTGGTAGAAAAGGGGGCGGAGTATACGCCGCGACAGACCGTCTTGTAATAGCCCTTCTTGTATTTGTCCTGCAAGATCGTTATTACCTCGCCCTTGTACTTGATGTACTCGTTTCCGTTCCGACTTCGCCGAAGCGGTATCTTCAAAAAGGTCTCCAAACGCGCCTGTCGGTGCTTGAACGCATTCTCCCTCTCCTTCGCCCTCTCGAGGTCTCCCTCCATCCGTCCGGCACATATACAGCCTGCCCCTATCGTTCGCGGATAGCTCGGGTGTCGCATCACGTGGACGTACCGTATTATCTGGTGTCCGCACATACGACATATCCCAACAGGTGCGCCAAGGTCGTAGATCGCTTCACATACCCACCCCTCGTGCGGTACGTCCGACCTTTTCCACAGGTTCTCCTCTCCCTCGTCTACTGCCTTTCCCCATTCCGCGTTACGGTATTTTTCGGGCAGCCGACGTTCCTTCCTCGGCGATACGTCATCCGTTACTTCAACTACCTCCGCTACCTCCGTTTCCGGCTCCGGCTCGGGTGTCGGTATCGGCTCGGGCGGTATCACCTCCGGTATCGGTATCGGCTCGGGTGCTTTTTCCTCCGAGGACGGCGCAACGATAGCCTTTGCGGACTCCGGCACAATTGACTGTGCCTCGGTCGCCTCGGGCTTTGCCTCGGTCGGCTCGGGCTGTGCGTTTGACGCAACGGAGCGTCTTGCGTTCTCGAGGGCTGCCTTTCTCATGTCCGACAGACCGCGCCATGCGTCAAAGTCGTAGTCCATGCCGACCGGCTTTACGCTGTTCGACTTCTCGAAAAGGATGTTGTAGACGTGTCGGTCACGGTCTATGTCGCGTATCGTGCCGCGCCCGAACACGGGATGCTCGACCACAGAGCCGACCGACAGTGTACCGTCCTGCGGCACAGGCGCGGCGGTAGCCTCCGACAAACGCTTTGCCGCCTCATCGGCAAGCTCCTTCGGTATCGTGCCGATACGGACGTAGTTCTGTTCGCCGATCTCGAACAGGAAGCGTGACGGTCTCTTCTGTCTCGGTGACGAGCTTCCCTCGGCGGCTGTTCCCTCGGAGTCGGTGAGGTACAGTCGGCGCATAGCACGTGTCAGCGCGACGAAGCAGAGACGGCGTTCCTCCTCGAGTCCGGCATCCTTTCGTTCCTCGATCGTCCGTCCGGACGGAAATATCCCCTCCGAGAAGCCGCAGACGAAGCAGACGGGAAATTCAAGTCCCTTTGAGGCGTGGATGGTCATGAGCTTCACGCGGTCGTTGTTCTCCTCGGACTCATCGTTTTTCGACTGCAACGCCACCTGACTTAAAAATTCCTCGAGGGAGTAGAATTCGCCGAAGCTCTGCTCCGCCTCGACTGCCGTCCGCTTGAACTCGGCGAGGTTATCGAGACGTTCCATGCTGCCGTTCTCACGTATGTAGCTCTCGTAGCCGGAGCGTTTGAGGACGGTCTCGACTATATCGGAGAGGGGCATGGTCTTGTAGCCCCCGCGAAGCTCCTCGATGAGCGAGACGAGGTCGCCGACACTCGAGCGTGCGAATTCGGGAAGGCTCACGTAGCGGACGAGGGTCTCGTAATACGTCAGACCGTCACGCTCGGCAAGCTCCTTTAGGAGCGAAAGCTTCTTTTTGCCGAACGAGCGGCGCGGAGTATTTATGATACGCTCGAGTGAGACGTTGTCGTTATACGCAACGAGCTTCAGGTAGGCGAGAGCATCACGCACCTCCATACGCTCGTAGAAGCGAAGGCTACCGTACAGCTCGTAGGGTATCGCGGCGGCAGACAGAGCTTGCTCGACAAAGCGCGAGAGGAAGCCGGAGCGGTACAGGACTGCGATATCGCGGTAGGCGAAGCCGTCGCGCAGTACAAGGCGGCGTATCTCCTCGGCGATATAGCGACCCTCGTTCCCCTCGGAGGCGGCGTGCATATGAACGACGTCCGCGCCCTGCTCGCCCGTTGTAAAGAGACTTTTTTTGATACGGTTCTTATTATGATCGATGAGGGTATTGGCGGCGCGGAGGATATTTGCGGTGGAGCGGTAATTTCTGTTAAGCAGGATGGTATTTGTCCCGGGGAAGGTCTCGTCGAAGCGGACGAGATGCTCCATAGCCGCGCCGCGCCACTCATAGATATTCTGGTCGGGGTCACCTACGACAAAGAGGTTTCCGTGTAGGTCGGAGAGCATCTTTATAAGGCGCAGCTCACGGGCGGAGGAGTCCTGAAACTCGTCCACCTGCACGTAATGTAGTCTCTCCTGCCATTTTTTGAGTACCTCGGGGTAACGCTCGAAGATATCGAAGGTAAAGGAGATGAGGTCATCGAAGTCGAGACCGAATATCTTCTTTTGCTTTTCCATGTACATACGTATGACACGGCGTTCGAGGGAGTCGTCGTTTTGGGGAGAGCCGAAGCTGCCGGAGACGAACATACCGACGTAGGGCTCGTGTGTCTTGAAGTAGTGTATGCTGTCGAGCAGCTTTTCGAAGCTGGCGCGGTCGAGCTTGATACCGAGCTCGGCGTAGATCTCCTCGAGTATCCTTTTCTGATCTGCTTCATCGAGGATAGGGAAGCTCTGTGGGTAGAAGAGACGTCCGATATCCTCGCGCAGGACGCGGACGCAGAAGCCGTGATAGGTAGTTATAAGGGAGGTATCGTAGCCGTCACCGACGATAGCTCTGACGCGCCGTTTCATCTCACCGGCGGCTTTATTCGTGAAGGTGACGCAGAGGATATTGCCGGGGTGGATACCTGCTGCCTTGACGAGGTAGGCGTAGCGGTGGGTGAGGGTCTTGGTCTTACCCGAGCCTGCGCCGGCGATTATACGGACAAAGCCCTCCGTTGCGGTGACTGCCTCGATCTGCTGTTCATTAAGTTGGTCAAACAAGTCAAACATATATAAGCTCCGCTGTATGGCTATATTATCATGGATCGGGTGTCGGGTGTCGGCGGTCTCTCACTCGACTTTACATTATCACCCCCATTATACCACACATCGAGTGCAAAAAGCAACCCGCCTGAGGCGGGGCGCAGTCATCGGCGTTAGTGAAGTTTATATTGTACGATATCCCACGACAATATTATTGGTGCAGACTTGTCTGCTGACGGTTCGTTTTGTCGTATTCGTTCGGTGTCGGTTACACGTTGAGGCTCCCTCCGGGAGGGAGCTGTCGCGGTCGCCGTTTGTGGCGACGACGGCGACTGAAGGAGAGTGCGGCGGTCTGAGACCGCAAACAGACCTCGGCGTTAGTGAAGCTGAAATTGGAAAATATCACACGACAATTTTATATTTGCAGATTTATTATAATGCGTTCTCCTTCCACCGCTAACGCGGTCCCCCTCCCTCCCGGAGGGAGGCATCGGGTCGGCTGAGCCGACAGGCAGTCATCGGCTTTCGTGAAGTTGAAATTGAAAGATATCCCACGAGGGTGGAGTTTGTGCAGACTTGTCTGCCGACAGGCGGTCTGAGACCGCAGGCGACACGTCGGCAGAATTTTTCTGCCTCCACTTCCCGACAGGGATATGCCCGGGACGACAGGGGAATGCCATACTGTGACCGCTCGGTCGATTTCCCATGCCCTGCCTGCGACTGACGACAACGTACCCTATCTATACTCCGACCGATTTCTCTCTCCCCCATAGCGTATAATCACCCCATCGTTATATCGATACCTTTTACTACATATTACGGGGGAACTACCTATGAGAGAAAAAACAAGCCTTACAAAAGCTCGTACCGCGAGCTCCGCTCACGCAGTACCTGTCGCTCACGTGCTTTCCGCACTTTCCTCTAAACGAACGCTCGGTCTCCTCCTTTGGTTCGCGACCTCGTGGGCGGCGGCAGGGGTCGAGGGTGCGTTCGGAACGTATCCGTTCGGTATCGCAATGCTCGCCTCCGTCACAGGCGTGACCGCAATGCTCCCCGTCCTCCTCGGTGCGCTCCTCGGCTCTGCACGTATCCCCACCGTCGGCGGCGTTCACGCATTGCTCATCACCCTCCTTGCCGTCACCAGACTCCTCCTCTCCGCGTGGCTCATGTCCCCGAGAAACGTCCTTCCGCATATTCCACGTCTCTCGAGCCTTATCGCCGGACGGCGCGGCTCTCACGTTCCTGCCGTCAGACGCTCGGAGGAGGTCACCATGCTTCGCGAGAGCATCGGCGTTCGAATGTCCCTTGCCTCCTGTACGGCACTTTTTGTCGGTACGTGGTCGGTCGTTCGCGGCGGCTTCTCCTATTACGACCTCCTCGGGACTATCGTCTCCATCCTCCTTACTCCCCTCCTTGTCTACTTTCTCTACGCGGCGACAGAGCGGCGTATGCGTACCTCACCAATGCGTGAGCTCGGTCTGTACGTCACCTGCGCGGCACTCACGCACGTCTTGCAGTCACTGCTCGGGGGAGCGTTCTCGGCAGGAATAGCCTTCGCCTTTGCCGCCTCGGTCGTGACGGCGGTGGAGTACGGTCTCTATCGCGGCGTTCTGCTCGGTATCTCCTGCGGCACGGTGCTTGACGTTCGTCTCCTGCCGTGCTTCGCCCTCTCGGCAGTCATGGCGACACTTTTTCGCGGTCACGTAGGAGCGCGTACCTCTGCCGCAGTCGGTCGGGGAACGTCTTCCCCTATCCTCGGCATCCTTGCGGCAGGTGCGACCTCTGCCGCGTGGGCGGTCTATGCCGCCGGCTTTGACGGAGTAGTGACCGTGCTTGCGCCCATCGTCACGGCGTGTGCCGTACTCGTACCTCTCTATAGCTGTGGAGCTATGCGCCGTATCCTGCCGGAGAACGTCTTCGTGACGGAGTCTCGGCGCACCACCTCGGAGGTCGCGATGGCGTATCGTGCGCGTGACGGCATGGACAGGCGGCTGACGGAGCTGTCGGAATGCCTGACCTCGGTCTCGGCGGTGCTGGAGGGGATGTCGGAGAGGCTGTCACGTCCGGGACGTGACGAGCTGTACGGCATATGCGAGACCTCGTTCGGGTCGTACTGCCGCGGCTGTGCGCTGCGCGGAAGGTGCGGTGAGGCACGCTTTTCGAAGCTCGGAGCGGTCATCGAGGCGATGACGAGGGAGCTTCTGCGTGACGGTGTCGTCTCGGCGGGAACTGTGCCGGCATCGCTTGCGTCACACTGCTTCAACATCGGTCGGATACTTGACGACATAAACCGTGCGGCAGGTGAGCGTATCGCCGAAAGGCGTTCGAGGGATCGTCTGGCGGTGACGGCACTCGACCTGTCACTTGCAGGTGAGCTTATGCGTGAGGCGCACGAGGCGGAGGAGGACGAATGCCGACTTGACCGTGAGCTGTCGCGCCGTCTGCGACAGCTGCTGACGTATCGCGACTTCGGCGCAGGTGACGTTTTGGTCTACGGAAGTCGTGTGAAGCGGATATTCGTCCGTGACATAGAGCTTACGGCGACACGTATGGGAGGTGACGACATACGGCGGCTGTTCGAGGAGGTATCGGGCATACGTCTGTCACAGCCGGAATTTTCGGTGGACGGCGGCACAATATCGATGACGATGCACGCGGTGAGCTCGTTCACGTGTACGTCGGGACGTGCGGTATGTGCGGCGAACGCGGCGCGAGGGTACGGTATTTCGGGAGATACGGAGGTCGCAGTCAGGTCGGAGGGAGACACACGAGACGAGGAGGTGCTGTGTCGCGAACGCTTTGCGGAGCGTGTGGAGGAGCGCGGCAGCTACAGTGAATACGAGATAGGCGAGTCGAGCGAAGCGCGTGAAGCGCATGAAGAGGAGGAGGTACGCATAGACGTAACGGACAGTCTGCCGTTCGAGGAATATTCGGACGAGCTTGGAGACTCGGGCGAGGAGCGAGGGGATGTAAGCGGGGATGCGATAACGTCCTTTGAGGCATGGGGCAGGTACTACATGGTGATCTCTGACGGAATGGGTAGCGGACGTGAGGCCGCGCTGACCTCGGGGGTCTGTGCCTCGATACTCGAGCGGCTGATACGCTCGGGGGCAGGTCTTGAGACGGCGTTGAAGCTGCTTAACGGCATGATACGTGCAAGTGGGCGCGAATGCTCGGCTACAGTCGATATAGCGGAGATAGACCTTGTGACCGGAGAAGCGCGGTTCGTAAAGAGCGGAGCCGCGCCGTCGTTCGTCCTGCGAGACGGGAGCATATTCCGACTGCAATCGAAGACTGTGCCTATCGGGATACTGCGTGCGCTCGATGCGGAGATGATACGGTTCAACGTTATGTCGGGAGATCGGGTGGTGATGGTATCGGACGGTGCGGCACGCTCCTACGAGGAGGTACCGTGGCTGCTCGACATGATGACGAGCGATGCGGTGATACTTCGCGGAAGTCCGAAGGCGGCGGCAACGCGTATCGTCCGCGAGGCTGCACGTCGCGGCTCGACCGACGACATCACCGCCGGCGTAATATGTATCGGGGCGGCTGAGCCGCCGAGCATGAATCGGGGCGGCTGAGCCGCCGAGCATGAATCGGCATTCGTGAAGTTGAAATTGAAAGCGATCCCACGACAATATCATTTGTGCAGAGTCGCCTGAGGCGACAGGCAGGCATCGGGGCGGCTGAGCCGCCGAGCAGGCATCGGCATTCGTGAAGTTGAAATTGAAAGCGATCCCACGACAATATCATTTGTGCAGGGCGGTCTGAGACCGCAAACATGAATCGTCGGCGGCGTGGCGACGCATGGACGGGGAGAATACCAAAAGTTAAGTTACTTAGTGAGGTGTTCTCCATGTCCGTGCGTCGCCACAAGTGGCGACCGCAAAAACGTGTGCAACATACTATATCAAAAGCTAACGTCACCCCAACTCGTAGGGACGAACGATGTGACTGCAAGGTTCTGTCGTATCCTCTCCTACTTAACTGAAGCAAAGGGGGTGTCCAGAGGGGGAAACCCAGACACGTAGTGTCTGAACGGGTCGCCGAGAGTCAAGGGAGGCTCGCGAACTGAGCCTCCCTTGCGCCGGTTCCTCGCAGGAACATAAGATCTTGGAAACGCCGTGCGTTTCCTTCCTTATAAAAAAACAAGCGGTCTGCACAGGACATAAAGTCTGTAGATAACGTGCAGTCTGCATAAGACAAACGTTCTATAGACCAAACCTGCACCAAATAACATTGTCGTGGGATCGCTTTCAATTTCGACTTCACGAACGCCGATTCATGCTTGCGTTCTCAGACCGCCGGCTCAGCCGACACAAAAAGTCTACGGGCAAAGTATTGATTTTCCTACACGAGGTATGGTATAATAAGTCAGAATGCAGACCGTGCGTCCGCGCAGACATCCAACGCCCGCCGCGCCCCTGCCCGACTCAACTATCAGAAAGGTGAGAAGCCGTGAAAAATAAGATACTCCTGCTCCTGCTTGCTGTCGCGTGCTTTATCCCATCCATCGTGGCTTACGCAAGCTATAACAATACGCAGAACGCTCCGGTCGATGAAAAGACCGCCGTCTCAATATCCATAGACGACCTGAACGGTAAAAATTTCAGCTACGCCAAGGAGGCGGATGGCGATACCGCCGACCTGCTCATCCGCTTCTTCATCAACGCAAAAAAGAACGCGACCGCTCTCGCCTCCCTCCCCGAAACGCTCGACTCCGCCGACTACTATAAGGTCACGGTCTCCTCAAACGTGCGCGATGAGACGTATCAGTTCTATTTCTCCTCCGACCCTACCACCAACTACTTCCGCGATCCGAACGGTCAGACCTATAAGATGTCGGAGGCTGATGCCGAGGTCTTTATCAAGACCGAGTACGCGGAGAGCCTCTACGAAATGTCCGCTATGCCGACCCTCCTCCTACAGGACGGCGTGAACGTCACACCCGATTCGGCAGTCTGGCAGTACAAAAACTACACCGGAGAGTACGTTGACAGCGATACGAGCGGTCTCGTCGTAAGCACGGAGGAACGCTACGAGCTGGAGGGCGGTCTTGAGCTCAACTTCGATGTCGTCCCCGACTACTGCCGCGTCACCGTCACGAACACGGACGATGAGGTGATCTTCGACGATATGTACGGCAACATGGGCGACTTCCGCTTCGACGGTCTCGGTCAGGTCAAGGTCTCGATAGTCGCACGCTGGTACGAGGACTCGACACGCAGCTTCTGCGGTGAGCTCGACTATGCGTTCCTCTCCTACGTCACCGCTCCTGCCGAATTCTACCTCGGTACGAGTACCGTTGACGCAGGTCGCTTCATAGCGATCACCGCCGCGAACGTATCGTCTCCCGAAAACATAACCTACTCAACGACGATGGCAAGCACCTACCGCCCGACGTTCTACAAGGAGGGTGACTACGCAGTCGCGCTCCTCCCGATAGACACGGATACGGCGACAGGTCTCTACACCGTCACCCTCTCCTACGGCGCATCAACTAAGGAGCTGACCGTTGCGATAGAGAACGATGGCATAAACTCGTCGTACTACTCCGTTCCGGCTTCGACCGTTGCGGCGACACGCACGGAGGCGACCCTTTCGGCGTTCGAGAAGGCGTCTGCCGAGATAATGGCGAAGTCCTCGACAACACGGTATTTCAGCGGCTCGTTCCTTGAGCCTGTGAGCGGCTGGTATCAGCTGCTGCGCGGCTTCGGGCGCGACATATACGTGAACGATGCAACGTCCCCGACCTATCGGAACAACGGTATCGACTACAGCACAGGCGAGGGTACGGATATCGTAGCCTCGAACGCAGGTGAGGTCGTATACGCCGGATATCTCGACTACACGGGCAACATAGTGGTAGTCGAGCATGGCTACGGACTGAAGACGTGGTACTACAACCTCGGCTCGGTCACGGTCTCGGTCGGCGACAAGGTGGAGCGCGGCGGAAAGCTCGGCACGTCCGGCTCGACAGGCTTCACGGGCATCACCGGCGTACACTTTGCGATGTCGGTCGGAGAGCAGTTCGTTTCACCCTACGACACGTTCGCGTGGGACGGCAGTGCCGGCAGGATCTCCATCGCGAAGATCGACGAATAACAAAACAACACACGACAAAAGGAGGACTTTCACTTGCAAGGTCCTCCTCTGTATTTTGTCAAAAGGAACTCACCATAGCCTATATGCTTACATTTATCACCGGTCGAAGCGGTACCGGAAAATCCACCGCCGTGGTCGAAAGGATCAAACGGGAGGTCCTCGACACCACTCGAAAGATAGTCCTGATCGTTCCCGAGCAGCAGACCGTTGTATGGGAGACCCGTATCGCCGAGCTCCTCCCCGAGTCCGCTTACCTACGCCTCGAGATCACCAACTTCACAAGACTTGCAAACTCCGTCTTCCGTGAGTACGGCGGTCTCGCCGATACCGTCATCGATGAGGGCAGCCGTATGCTCATCGTCTGGCGCGCCATGCTCGCCGTTTGGGGTGAGATGAACGTCTATAACAAAACGAGCGGAGGCAGAGAGGATCGCAATATCCCCCACCTCGTCCGCGCCCTCGATGAGCTCAAGGGAAGCGGTATCGCCCCCTCCGATGCCGAGGAGGCTCTCGACCGCCTCGCCGAGGAGGATGCTTCCCTCTCCGCTCGTCTCCGCGATGCCGTCCTCGTCTATGCCGCCTACGATACCCTCCTCCACGAGGAATACATCGACCGAGGTGACCTCCTCGAGAGCCTCGCCGATGCACTGCGTGAGCATCCCTACTTTCGCGGCAAGGCGGTCTTCATCGATTCGTTCTTCTCTCTCACACGCGCCGAGGAGCGTATCCTCTACCATATCCTCCGTCAGGCGGGTGACGTTACCGTCACCTTCGCCTGTCCCTCCGCACCCTCTGAGGACGAGCTGTGCTTCGCGGAGGTGCGTGAATTCTATAAGTCCGCACTGCGCCTCGCCGCACGTGCCGGACGTACCGTAGAACGAGTGGAGCTTACCGGCGATATGCGGCACAAGACCGGCTCTGCCCTCTCCGTCATCGAAAAATACCTGTTCGATTACTCCCCCTCGGCAGCACCACCGTCTCCGGAGGAGATCGCCGATGCCGAAAACGTCTCGATCCTCCGCTGCGCCGACCGCTTTGACGAAGCCGAGGCTGTCGCCTCCGTGATCGACCGACTTTTACGTGAGGGCTACCGCTGTCGCGATATCGCAGTCGTAGCGCACGACATGAAGAAGCTCGAGGGTATCATCGACACCACGCTCCGCGCTCACGGTATCCCCTGCTTTATGTCGGAGCCCGGGGACGTCTCCTCCTCCCCTGCCGTTCGTCTCATACTGTCCGCACTCGGAGTGCAGACCTCCGGCTGGATGCGCCGCGACCTCATCGCGATGCTGAAAACAGGGCTTACCCCACTTGACGAGTACGAGAGCGACATATTCGAGCTGTACACCGAAACGTGGAGCATTCGCGGAAAGCGTATGTACACGGACGAAGCCGTGTGGTCTATGAATCCGGACGGCTACAGGACGGAGCGCACCGAACGCTCGGAGCAGACCCTGTCTGACGTTGACCGCGCCAGACGGAAGCTCGTCACTCCCCTTGCCGAATTCCTCTCCGTCTTCGAGACCGACGGTCACGCTGCACCTGCCGATGTTCGTGCGATCTGTGAAGCGATCGTCCGCTTCGCCGAGGCCATCGGACTTGAAGCCTCCCTCGCACGTACCGCCGATAAGTACCGTTCACGCGGTATGCCTGCCGAAGCCGAAAAGGTCGCCGCCGGCTGGAGCAGTGTCTGCAAGATACTCGACCGCATGGTCGCGATGCTTGACGGAGTCACCCTTGACGCAGGTCGCTTCTCGGGTCTGTTCAGGCGTGTCGCTTCCTCCATGGACGTCGGCACTATACCGACAGGTATGGACGAGGTAGTTCTCGGAAGTGCCTCGGGGGTACGCTTTGACGAGGTGCGCTGTATCATACTGACAGGCTCGGTCGAGGGTGAGTTCCCGGGAGACCCCGTTGACGAGGGCGCGTTCTTCTCCGAGAACGACCGTCTCCGTCTCGAGGGAGTCGGACTCGATATAGCCATCCCCGACCTTCGTCTACGCACGGCACGTGAATATTTTATGTACTACCGTACCGCGACCGCCGCGACGGAAAGGCTGTACATCACCGCGCCGATCTCGGGAGATGCAGGTCTGTCCGAGGGTGCGCTCCGTATCGCCACCCTTGTCGGAGAGTCTCGCGTGATCTCGTTCGGACGTATGCCGCTCTCCGACGTTCTGTTCGCGCCTGCCTCTGTCGAATATCTTCTTTCGCGCCGAACGGACGGCGCGGAGCATGACCTGCTCGGTCGTCTGGCGCGAGAGGAGCAGAGGACGTTCTATGACGTTCCGCTGACTGCCGCGCATGAGCCGAGCGTAGTGACAGGTGAGCCGCCGCGCAGACTACACCTCACGCAGTCGCGTATCGAGCGGTTCATCGACTGTCCGTTCATGTACCGCTGTGAATACGAGATGAAGCTGCACGACAACGCGAAGGCGGAGATAACGACCCCCGACGTCGGCGTGTTCGTCCACAAGATACTCGAGGACTTTTTCCGCACCCTCCCCGAGGGAACGAACGTCCGGACACTGACGCGAGAGGAGGTCGAGGCTCACGCCGACCGCTGTATCGGGGATTATCTTCGCCGACTGTCGCGCCGTTCGGGGCTGTGGGAGCTGATACGTCTCCGAAACGGTGACAGTGAGACCTCCACGGAGCTGTCGGGGATACTTCCCGAGGGTATGCGTCTCGATGCGAGACTCGAATATCTGTTCCTGCGCCTACGCCGTTCCGTACTGGTATTTTTGGAAGCGATACTGCGTGAGATAACGCAGAGCGGCTTCGTTCCGGCGGCATACGAGCTGCCGATCGGCATATCGGGGGTATCGGAGGAGGACGGCGGTCGTGTCGTCACGCCGATACGGTTCACTACGTCGGACGGCTGTGAGGTCGTACTGCACGGCATTGCCGACCGAGTTGACATATATAGGTCGTCTGACGGACGAAGCTACGCACGTATAGTGGACTACAAGACGGGCGCGAAGACGTTCTCACTTGACGATGTACGGCGCGGTATCGGCGTACAGCTGCTGTTATACCTGTTTTCGGTAACGGAGTCGGGTATACCGGGGCTTGCGGAGCCCGGCGAGCTGCTCCCGGGGGGCGCGGTATACATCTCGGTCAGACCGGGGAGTGCGCGTTCCGACGGACTTCTTGATGCGGAGTCTGCGCGAGAGCTCGTGATCGACACGGTCGGTCGGAGCGGAATATTCCTTTCCGACGAGGAGGTACTGTACGCGATGGATCGTGAGCTTGAGGGGCGATACGTTCCGGTGAAGCGGAACGCGGCAGGAGAGCTGCGCTCGTCCTCACTTGCGACGCTCGAGGAGTTCGGGCAGCTGTATCGTGAGCTGTCGGACGTTATCGGCGGCATTGCGACCGAGATAACGTCCGGTATCGCGAACGCCTCCCCCGACATTCGCGGCACCGTCACCCCCTGCGACCACTGCAAGCACAAGCTGATCTGCAAGGTCGGCTGAGCCGACAGGCATGAATCGGCGTACTTTCAGTTGGAATCGGAATATATCCCACGACAATGTTATTTGTGCAGAGGCGGTCTGACATGTTATTTTGTCGTATTTGTTTGGCAACAGCCGACCGTTGAGGCTCCCTCCGGGAGGGAGCTGTCAGCTTTGCTGACTGAAGGAGAATGCGCTACAATAGAGCAGACCTAAACTTCAAGCTACGCGCTCTCCTTCCACCGCTAACGCGGTCCCCCTCCCTCCCGGAGGGAGGCTCATCAACGGTCAAACCAATGCTAAGGAGAATGCGTTACATTACGGCTTTGGAGGATCAAATATGTCGTTAGATTATAACAAGAAGAATATTAGTCTTGCAAAAGATCTACGTAAAAACGCAACACCGCAAGAAGATCATTTATGGTACGATTTTTTGTCAAAATACGGAGTGAGATTCCAACGTCAAAAAGCGATCGATAATTTTATAGCAGACTTTTATTGCCATAAAGCAAAATTGATCATAGAGATCGACGGCGCACAGCATCATACCAAAGAAGGCAGCCAAAAAGATGAAATTCGAACCGAGATCCTCGAAAGATATGATTTGAAGGTGATTCGATTTACAAACAGACAGATCGATACCAACTTTCGGGCTGTCTGCAAGTATATTGATGCCGCCGTAGTAGCCTCCCTCCGGGAGGGAGCTGTCAGCTTTGCTGACTGAAGGAGAATGCGCTACAATATAGAGCAGACCTAAACTTCAAGCTACGCGATCCCCCTTTCTCGAACATTCGTTCATCGCCTTACCCACCCACCGACACACCCACCACCCCCCCTCTCTTCTTCGAACATTCGTTCGATATCCCTACCGATACACCCACTCACACGTTCGTGCGGCTCGTTCCGCGTCACTTCCCTGCCGATGCACCCATTACACCCACCGAAAAAACGTACTTTTTACCGATACATACCTACGACCTAACGGAGGATACGATACCACATGAAATATACTCCGGCGCAGGACTGCGCCGTACATTACGGCGACTCGAACCTGCTCCTTTCAGCCGCCGCCGGAAGCGGCAAGACCGCCGCACTTACCGGACGTATAATCGAGCTTCTGCTCACCGAGCGTGCGGAGCTTTCCGATATGCTCATCGTTACCTACACCAGAGCCGCCGCCGCAGAGATGCGTACCCGTCTCTCTCGCCGACTGCGTGAGCTTGCCGCCGAGGGGCATCGTGTCGGACGACACCTCGCCGCACTCCCCTCCGCCGATATCTCTACCATACATTCCTTCCTTTATCGTTCACTTCGTCCCTACTTCCCCTCCCTCGGTCTCTCCACCGACTACAGGATAGCCGACACAGCAGTCATACAGAACATGAAGCTGCACGCCATGCGCGATGTCGTGGACGATTTTTTCTCACGTTCCGACGGATTCTCACATAATGACGGACACTCACAGAATGAAAGTGGCAAAAGGATAGCCTCCTTTGCGGAATGCGCGGACGTTTTTTCAAAGGCTCGTGACGTAGACTCTCTCGACACGGTGCTTCTCGATATTGCCGACTTTCTCGTCTCCGGCGCGGAGGATGCCTCCGCTCTCGACCGCTACGCCGACTCTCTCGACTCGGCAGCGACCGACCTCCCCTCCTCCCCCTACGGGCGTGAGCTTCGCGAGATGCTGTCAGTCTTTGCCAAGCATTACATGACACTTTTCTCGGAGCTTGCGGACGAGTTTCCAAATTACCCCAAGGTGAACGAGAGATACGGTGCGGTGCTGTCGTACACGCTCGAGTGGCTCGAACGGGTGCAGAGCGCACTCAGCTCCGATCACGACACGCTTCGCGGGTGCTTTTTGTCCTACGCGCCGCCGCGACTCGGCAAGCTCTCCGCGAAGGATGTCTGTGAGGTCTCGGAGCTGTTCAAGAAGCACCGTGACGCGCTGAAGAACGACGTAAAGCATTACACGGAACGTCTGTTTCCGTTCACCGGTGACGACATAGTCCGCTCCGCGCACCGTACCGCCGCCGTTCTCAGACGGACACGTGAGGTCATCGACGCATACCTTCACGAGCTCGAGCGGAGAAAGCGCGATGCCTCCGCGCTCGAATACAGCGATCTCGAAACTCTCGCGCTCCGTCTGTTCATCGATGCGGACGGCAGACCCACCAATGCCGCACGTGAGGTCGGAGGTCGATACAGATACCTGTTCATCGACGAATATCAGGACACGAACCGCGTTCAGGATCGTATATTCCGCGCACTCTCGGAGAGCAGTGTCCGCTTCATGGTCGGCGACATAAAGCAGTCGATCTACCGCTTCCGCGGTGCGGAGCCGGAGGTATTTTCGGAGTACCGCCGCACATGGGCGGAGATCTCCCCCGAGGAGGGCGCGACCGCACCGTCCTTTTCGCCCGATGACGGTCGTTCCCTTTTCATGAGTGAGAACTTCCGCTGCGATGCGCCGATCGTGCGCTTTGTCAACATGGTCTCCGACTACACGCTCCCCCACGGCGGCATACCGTACAGTGACGGTGACGCGCTCATCCACGCAAAGACCGAGGAGGTCGCCGAGCCTGTGGAGGTCTGCCTTATCGAATGTCCGCGAAAGCGTTCGACAGGCGAAGATACCGACGCCGACACGGAGGTCACAGGCGGTGACGAGGACAAACGTGACCCCGAGGCTCTCTATATCGCACGGCGCATACACGATATGCTCGGCAGATACTCCGCGGACGGCAGTCATATCATACGTGCCTCCGACATCGCGATACTTCTTCGAAGTCCGTCACCGCGCAGTATAAAGTCAGCCGCCGCCGGCTACGAGGCAGCACTTGCGGAGTACGGCATTCCGGTGAAGCGGAGGACAGCGCGTTCGCTCACGTCCTACGCCTCGGTAAGTCTTCTCGTCTGTCTCCTGAACGTGACGGACAACCCTCTCCGCGACATACCGACCGCCGGTGCTATGCGTTCTCCCGTCTTCGGCTTCACCTCCGCCGACATAATCACCATAAAAAGATCATGCACCGACCCCGATATGCCGCTGTACCTTGCCTGTGCCGAGGTCGCACGGAGCGAGGGCGCGGACACTGCTCTGACGAAGCGGTGTGCGGACTTTTTAGACCGTGTCGCGCAGTACAGGACAGCCTCACGCGGAATGCCGTCCGACCGATACCTCGAATACCTGATCGGCGACATCGGACTTTTCTCCATAGACGGCATTCGCGGAAGCTCTGTCGAGCGTGATGCTGTGAACCGTTTCTGTATGCTTGCGCGGAGCTACGAGGGGTCGGGGGACACGGGAGCGGCACGGTTCGGCGGTGTCTCGGGCTTTCTCTCGTACCTTGCCGACACGGACGGCACGAACGAGGAGGATCGCGCCCCCTCCGACTCCGATGCGGTCTCGATAATGAGCATACACACGTCTAAGGGGCTTGAGTTTCCGATCTGCTTCCTTGCGGAATGCTCGAAGCGGAGGAACTCCGCCGACGAGCGCGGTGACGTCCTGCTCGACCGTGAGCTTGGTCTCGGGATGTACCTGCCCGACGAGGGCGGCTTGGTGCGCTGTGGAAGCTTCTTCCGAAGCATTATCGCAAAGCGGCTCGGCAGTGCGGCGACAGCGGAGGAGATGCGTATGCTGTATGTCGCGCTGACACGTGCCGAGCATCGGCTGATCGTCACGGCGAAGGTCGCGGATGCGGACGGAGCTATCGAAGGGGCGCGTGAGCTTGCGCCGTACTCCGACGGCTACACGGTATCCGCGCAGGGGACGTACATCGACTGGATGATCGGTGCGGCGGCGAAGCACGGTGACGATACCTTCTACAGTATATACACGATCCCCTCCTCCGAGATACTCTCCTCCGAGATACTCTCCCCCGAGTACCGCACCTCCCCGACCGAGGAGGTCTCGAGCGTAGCGGAAACGTCAGACGGTGAGCATCCTGTGGAAAACTCCGCAGTTCTGCCGACAGACGAGGAGCTGAGAGAACGGTTCTCGTTCGTCTATCCGTACCGTCACCTTATCGGGATACCGACAAAGCTGTCGGTGTCCGCGCTGTATCCCGAGATACTTGACGAGAACGGTGAGCGTTCTGGTGCGCCGACATCGCTCTACACGATGACGGAGGGGGGCGTACTGCGTGAAGCAGACGAGGACGGCGGAGCCGATGCGGTCAGCGAAGACGGCACGGAAGGTGTCGGCACACGACCGAGCTTTATGACGGGCGCGAACGAGGTCGGAGGAGCGCGGCGCGGCAGTGCGACGCACGTATTCATGCAGTTTGCGAGCTTTGAGCGGCTGGCACGTGAGGGGATAGACGCGGAGCTGTCGCGGCTTATCGAGGAGCGATACATGAGCGAGGGAGCGGCAGAGCTCGTTAGCAGGAGACAGCTGAGGCTGTTCTGCAAAAGTGAGCTTATGGACAAGCTATGCAGGTCGAAGCAGGTATGGCGCGAGTTCCGCTTTAATGCGCGGATGTCGGCATCGGCGTTCACGGCAGACGAGGAGCTTCGCTCGAAGCTTCTCGAGGATGACGTTCGTCTGACGGTACAGGGAGTCGTAGACTGTGTATTCCGCGATCCGGACAGTGGTGCGCTCGTTCTCGTGGACTACAAGACGGACAGCCTGACAGACGAGGAATTTAGCGACCATACGCTTGCGCGGAAGAAGCTGATCGAGCGGCACCGTCACCAGCTGCTCTACTATCGGGACATATGTGAGCGGATGTTCAACGAGCCGATCCGCGAGGTCTACATCTACTCCACCGTCCTCGGCGAATGCCTGGCGGCGGTCTGAGGCTGCAGACAGTCATCGGCGCACTTTCAGTTTAGAGCGAAAGATATCCCACGACAATATTATTTGTGCAGATCCGGTCGGCTGACTGGATTCTGTTCCAACTTGGGACACGGTATAAAATTGATTTTACGGAATAACACTATCCGGCAGATAGAATGAGAAGCAGAAAGGACATTCCCATGAGAAAACTGACAAAAACACAATTTTCAGTGATGGATGCGTGGATGCAGAACAATGCCCGCTCCCTTGACTGTGCAAAGTGGAATATGCTTTTTCACGGCGACAGCAAAGAACAGATCGTTTCGGAAATTCTGGCATATCAGAATCCAGACGGCGGACTGGGGAGCGGTTTTGAACCCGATGTGATCTGTCCACTGTCTGCGGCAATTCCCACAGCTGAAGCAATTTTTACAGCATATGAATACGGACTGGATTGTTCGGCGGACTGGTTTCAGACGATTCTCACCTATTTTGAAAATACAGTACAGGATATTCCGAAATACTGGGAAGACACACCTAAAGAAGCCATGGAATATCCGCACGCACCGTGGTGGCATTATGAGCTGTGTACCACATTCAGTCCCAATCCCTGCGGTGTCATTGCATCGGCTATGATCCGGTATGGTACGGAAAGCCAGAAACAGCTTGGATACCGGATTGCCAGGGACTGCCTTTCTCTCCTGCAGAGTCTGGATTTCTGCGGCGATCACGACTCCCTGAATATGATAACATTGGTTGAAGCCCTCTTTGCAGTCTGTCCCGAACGGGTGTCGGAGGAGATACTGGATTCCATGAAGAGAAGGATCCTTGAAAACACCTGCTTTGATGTGAGCCGGTATCATGAGTATGTTTTCACGCCACTGGATTTCGTTTCCTCACCCGATTCACTCTGGTATGATACTGTGCAAAGCGGAATAGACTGAACATTCGATTTCTGGCTCAATACGATCAATGAACAGGGCGTATGGAGTCCCAATTTTTCATGGGGAATCGACAGCGATGTGTCCAGACAGGTAACGGAAAACTGGAAAGGATATATTACCGTCAAGCGGGCAAAGATTCTGCTGGCATTCGGCAGATTGGTATAAGCCGTTTTTACCCCCCTGTTTTTTTGCACTTTTCGGAAAATAACGTATTTTCTTGGACGGATTTTCACCAGAAAGCGTATGAGCTTTGATAAGGGCTTTCATCTAACCCATCGTGGAAAGCCGTTTTGCAAGGTAGGCAACAAATGAAATAAAGAAAACAAAAAAAGAGCTAACTGACTTGATCAAGCTCAGTTAGCTCTCTTTTTATGAATAATGAAATTTTGTTGCCATATCGTTGCCCGGGCTTCGCAAAATCGGGACTTTTACGGCTCTACAGCCGGGAAATGTGGTCGCAAGGTAGCTGCGCTACCTTGGCGAAATTATTCCCACTCGATCGTGCCGATCGGCTTCGGGGTGAGGTCGTACAGGACGCGGTTGATGCCCTCGACCTCGTGCGTGATGCGCTCCGTGATCCGCTGAAGCACCGTGTACGGTATCTCCTCGATCGTCGCGCTCATCGCGTCAACGGTATTTACGGCGCGGATTATCGCCGGCCAGCCCTCGTAACGCTTGCCGTCTCTTACGCCGACACTTTTCATATCCGGCACAGCTATGAAATACTGCCATACCTTACCTGCAAGACCGCAGTTATCGAACTCCTCACGGAGGATAGCATCAGCCTCACGGAGTGCGTTCAGGCGGTCGCGAGTGATCGCGCCGAGGCAACGGACACCGAGACCGGGACCCGGGAACGGCTGACGGTAGACCATATTATCGGGAAGTCCGAGCTCATGAC
This sequence comes from uncultured Ruminococcus sp., assembly GCA_964431775.1. Classification (GTDB taxonomy): domain Bacteria; phylum Bacillota; class Clostridia; order Oscillospirales; family CAG-272; genus UMGS1696. The sequence continues at coordinate 19,365 of CAYSKU010000013.1, forward strand.
CGACGACGCGCACCTCGTCCTTATAGAGGAGCTTAACGGGTTCGACGAGCTCGAAGTCGTACTCCTCGGGGAGACCGCCGACATTATGGTGAGCCTTAACGCCCTTTGATTCGAGGATATCGGGGTAGATAGTACCCTGAGCGAGGAACTTTATGCCCTCGAGCTTAGCGGCTTCCTCATCGAAGACCTTGATGAACTCACCGCCGATGATCTTTCTCTTAGCTTCGGGTTCGGAAACGCCTGCAAGGAGGTCGAGGAAGCGGTCGGTCGCGTCCACGTAGATGAGGTTGGCATCGAGCTGATCTCTGAAGACGGTGATGACCTGCTCGGACTCTCCCTTTCGCATGAGACCGTGATTGACATGGACACAGACGAGCTGTTTACCGACTGCCTTTATGAGGAGTGCGGCGACAACGGACGAGTCCACGCCACCGGACAGAGCGAGAAGCACCTTACGGTCACCGATCTGTTCGCGGAGAGCGGCGATCTGCTCTTCTATGAAGGCGGAGGCGAGCTCGGGGGTCGTGATACGTTTCATTGTTTCGGGACGAATGTTAGTTGACATAGATCTTCCTCCAAACATATGCCGGCGTTTAGCCGATGAAAGTGACACTCCGATAAGAAATTATCAAGAATATCTATGCGGATATTGTATCATATTCACGCGGAATTTTCAACCGGAACCTCATCGAAGAATGCAAAAAAATATCCTCCCTTTCTCGGACAATTTCTGTCAATTTTGCATGGGTCGGCTGAGGCGACCGTATGTCCCTACCGGTCGGGGTGACGGAAGTCGTTGATAAAGTGAGCCGCATACGTTTTTGCGGTCGCCACTTGTGGCGACGCACGGACGTGGAGGATACCTCACTACGTATCCGTCACCTTTGGTATTCCCCATGTCTATTCGCAAAAACGTATGCGGCTCACTACATCAAAAGCTAACGTCACCCCAACTCGTAGGTATATACGAACTGACTTTAACGTCTCGGCGGTATCC
>CAYSKU010000014.1:0-13026 GCA_964431775.1 uncultured Ruminococcus sp.
GCACAAATGATATTGTCGTGGGATATCTTCCAACTTAAACTTCACGAACGCCGATGACTGCCTGTCGGCTCAGCCGACAGGCAAAAAAGGACTCTTGCGAGTCCTTTTTTGTATGTTGGTGTTAAATTTATCTCTTCTTGGAGATAGCGTAGCCTGCTGCGGAAACGATAGCCGCTACAGCTGCGATAACGCCGAAGTCGAAGGTCTGTGCAGCCTCTTCGGTAGCTTCCTCTGCGGGAGCTTCCTCAACAACTGCCTCTTCAACTACAACCTCTTCAACCGGAGCTTCCTCTACGGGAGCTTCCTCAACTACAGGCTCTTCTACAACGGGCTCTTCAACAACGGGTTCTTCAACTACAGGCTCTTCTGCCGGAGCTTCCTCAGCTGCACCGTAGGTCGGGTTAGTGCCGTCTACTGCGTAACCGTAGAGCTCGACCTCAGCAACGTCACCGTGGCTGGTGTAGTTGATGTAACGGAAGTAACGATAGCCGGTGTTGTCAGCGGTCTCGATCTCGTCGGTAACGTCCTGCCATGTGAATTCGGAAGCCTCTTCAACGCCGAAGTAAAGTGCAACTGCGTCGCTGAAGTCTTCTTCGTTCGCGCCCTCGATGGTCGCGCCGTTGAATCTTGCGAGCTGACCGTCACGAGGATGGATGAGGATCTTGGTAAGGATCATTTCTTCGCCTGCGTCGATACCACAGTAGTCAACGGAAGCGTTCTGGGGGTCAAAGAAGGTGTTGATGTCGCCGTCGAAGGCTGCATCACGACCGGTAGCTGCGTTGGAACCCCAACCAAGCTCAAGACCGATGCGTTCGCCGTTGATGAGAACGGAGCCGTCCGGGATCTCAGTCTCGGATGCAGGATAGTTAGCGGAAACGGTGGTCTCTACGGTGTCTGCTGCTCTACGAGCAACGATCTCCCAAATAGAGTTGCCCCATTCGGTATTTCTCTTGGTGCAGTTGATCTTGATGAAACGGTTGGTGGAAGCGGACCATTCGTGAACTGTCTTACCCTCTTCGGAAGCGGGGGCAGTACCTACGGTGTTGCCGGTAACGGTAACAACGTTAGTCCAGGAGGTACCGTCGGAGCTTACTTCGATGGTGTAATCCTGAGCGCAAGCGGTCTCCCAGTAGATCTCGAGGTAGCCGACCGGAACGGGCTGACCGAGGTCGATAACGATGTGAGCGTTGTCGTCAAGGTTGGAGGACCAACGGGTGGTAAGGTCACCGTCAATAGCCATATCGCCGGTATTGGAGCCTTCGGTCTCGAGACCGGAAACTTCGGAAACGGTCGCACCCTTGCAGAGGTTCTGGAGGTCTTCTGCGGAAGCGGTGAGGGCAAGAGCCATCGTCAGAGCCGCAACGCCGAGACCTGCAAATAACTTTTTGAGTTTCATTGGGATACTCCTTTTCTAAAAATGAAAAAAATAAGATTTAAGTCGCGCCCTGGGTGGGGTACGGCTTTGCCTATATAAGGTATATCTATCTTAGCACAATTTTTACAAATTGTCAATAATAATCCCTACAAAAAAGGAAAAATTTTAGGCAGCCTCAGACCGCCGTTGGTTTTTTATCACCACCTCTTGCGTAAATGTCGCATTTGAGATATAATGTCTGTATTATAATTAATGAAGAAAACGGAGACTTATACTACCGATGAAAGCACCGAAGACCGTTTACGTTTGTACGGAATGCGACTACCAAAGCGCGAAATGGATGGGCAGATGCCCTCAGTGCGACGCATGGAACTCCCTCGTCGCAACGACCGCCGCTCCGCAGACCTCCGCAGGACGCGGCAGTACCTCCGTGTCTCCGACTCGCGCCACTGCCGCCGATTCCGAACACAGCCGCGCCGTAAAGTTCAACGAATTCGAGATGACCGAGTACCTGCGTCACAGCACCGGTATTGGTGAGCTTGACCGCGTACTCGGCGGCGGTCTCGTCGAAGGCTCGGTCATACTTCTGGCAGGTGAACCGGGTATCGGAAAATCAACGCTCCTCATGCAGCTCTGCGGTCAGCTCGGCAACTCCTGCAAGGTGCTTTACGCCTCGGGTGAGGAGTCAAAGGGACAGCTCAAGATGCGTGCCGACCGTCTCGGCGTGAACGCGGAATTCCTCTACGTCCAGACCGAGACCGCTATAGACAACATTCTCACCGAATACGACCGTATAAAGCCCGACATCGTGATCGTTGACTCGATACAGACCATATACTCCCCCTCCATTTCCTCGACTGCCGGAAGCGTGACACAGGTTCGCGAATGCTCCTCCCTCCTCATCGAGCGTGCGAAGACGGACGGTGCCTCCGTGCTGATCGTCGGTCACGTCAACAAGGAGGGCGGTATCGCCGGACCGAAGGTACTCGAGCATATGGTCGATGCCGTGCTTTCGTTCGAGGGAGACCGCCGACAGCCGCACCGTATCGTCCGCGCCATCAAGAACCGCTTCGGCTCGACCAACGAGATCGGCGTATTCGAGATGGACGAGCATGGACTCGAGGAGGTCGCGAACCCCTCCGCGATGCTTCTTGAGGGTCGTCCGACCGGAGTCAGCGGAAGCTGTGCCGTCTGCATAATGGAGGGAAGCCGACCGCTGATCGCGGAGATACAGGCACTCGTCACACCGACCGTCTTCCCTGCCCCACGCCGCACCGCGAACGGTATCGACTACAATCGTATGTGTCTGCTTCTTGCCGTCCTTGAAAAGAGGCTCGGGTTGAAGTTCTCCTCCTGTGACGTATATCTGAACGTCATCGGCGGACTTCGGCTTGACGAGCCGGCGGTCGATGCCGCCGCGTGTCTTGCGATGATCTCCTCACTTCGGGACATTCCCGTTCCCGACGATGTTATCGCCTTTGGTGAGGTCGGTCTGTCGGGCGAATTTCGTTCCGTTGCCTCCATCGAGCAGCGTGTCAACGAGGCGTTCCGTCTCGGATTCACGAAGATCGCGCTTCCGAAGCGTGCCGTTTTGAAGAACGCCGCCGCTCTGACCGAGTCGGGTGCGGAGCTTCTCCCCCTCGGCGGTATCTACGATGCCCTAAAGCTCCTCGTCTAAGGCGGCTGAGCCGCCGAGCATGAATCGGCGTTCGTGAAGCTTGGAACGCACGACAACCCACGACAATATAATTGGTGCAGATCTGTCCACGGCGCAGTCATCGGCGTTCGTGAAGCCGAAATTGAGAGACCTCCCACGAGGGTGGAGGAGAGTTGACGAAATTTTGTTTGAATTCTACATTCTATGGCTGAACGTAGTTAAGGCTCCCTCCGGGAGGGAGCTGTCGGCTCTGCCGACTGAAGGAGAATGCGTTACAATAAGGTAGTACCTGCTAAAATACAGCAAACCCAGACCCTAAGCTACGCGCTCTCCTTCAGCCACCGTCGTCGCCGTAAGCGGCGACCGGTGACAGCTCCCTCCGGGAGGGAGCCTCACCATGTGTAGCTGAATAATGAAGAATTCGAACAAGATCACATCACCCTCGGTATTCTCTCCGTCCTTTCTTATAAAATAACGTGCAGTCTGCACAGTACTAAAGATCTGTAGACAGACTCTGCACCAATGATATTGTCGTGGTATCTCTTTCAACTTAAAGTGCCCCGATTTCGCCCGTCGCCTCAGGCGACCCGTTGCCCGTTTGCGGTCTCAGACTGCCTGTCGTGCAAGCGACTGAGGGATCGTCAAGCTACAAATATGGTAGAAATAAATTTTTGAAAACGCCGCTGCGTTTTCTTCCTCTTTTGATTGACTTTTGTCTGTATATTATGATATAATGATTCATGAAATAAAATGAATCTTACATATGGGATCGGATATACACAACGCCAAATGTTTACCTTATTAGTTGAAGTTCTTTCGTCAAACGACCGACCTCCCGAGCGCGACAGCTCCGTGGATGCCTCGATAGATACGTCCGCACTCGTCGAGCGTGCGCGGTCGGGCGACACGGACGCCTTTTCGGAGCTGGTCACGTGCTACGAACGGTTCGTGTACAACACCGCCTGTCGTGTGCTGACCGCCTCGAATCAGTCGATAGCCGACGCGGACGATATCGCGCAGGAATCGCTCATCAAGGCGTGGCGGTCACTTTCCTCCTTTCGCGGTGATTGCAGCTTCTCCACATGGCTCTTTCGCGTGACGGTCAATACCGCACGTGACACCATACGCAGCAGTGCGCGTCACCCGACAGTCTCGATGACCGTGCAGGACAGCGAAGACGATGAGCCGGAGATATGGGACGTTCCCGTGACCTCGGGTGACGAGCTGCCCGAAGAGGCGGCAGAGCGGCGCGAGACCATCGAGGCGGTACGCCGTGCGGTCGAGCAGCTTCCCGAGGAGCAGCGTAAGGCGGTCGTCCTGCGCGACATACACGACCTGCCGTACAGTGAGATCGCCGAGATACTCAAGGTCGAGATCGGAACGGTCAAGTCGCGCATAAATCGCGGTCGCGCAAACCTCAAAAAAATACTGATAAACGGGAACTTTCTATCCCTCGACAACGTCTAAAAGGCAGACGGAGAGGAGGGACTTCTCGTTTTGTGCGTCCGCGCACGGAGGACTTTCACACTGTTTTCGGGACGGAAACTAAAGTATAGGTTGGTTTCCGCGGAGCTTCCGCGCATTTTTGCGGAGTTTTCCGCACTTTTTCGGGGGAAAAAGACCCATTTTCGACAGAAGCTCATCCGTTCCCAAACCTATACATTTAATAACACATGGTGGTTTTGGTAGAAGCATATGAATGACAACGATCAACAGGATGCCTGTTACACAGACGAATACAAGCGTCTCCTTTCGGAGGCGTATCCAATGTCACGGCGCGATATCCACGCGGAGGTGATGAGCCGTATCACCGCCGAGGAGAGCAGGCGGCGTGTCACAAGACGGCGCATGAGTCTTTTCGTAAAGCTCGGCAGTGCGGCGGCGTGTCTCGTACTTCTCGTGACGCTCGGCTTCCGCGTAGTCCCGATGATGAACTCTCTAAGCGTCGAGGACACGGAGGCGGTGACGTTTGACACCTCGAGCGGAGCGGAAGACGCGAGTGCCGCGCAGAACGAGTCGGCTATGCTGTCCGGTGAGACCGAGGTCGCGACATACGCAACGTCCGGCAGTACGAGCGCGGAGGAGGGTCTTCTCGGGGCTGTACGCGGCACGGCGGATGCGGACGAAGTCACGACCGACGGCAAGTCCGAAAAGGCAGTGGCATATTCGAACGACCTTGCCTCAGTCGAGGAAGACGAGATAGTCTTAGAGGAGGCGGTCGAGGAGGAAGCAACGGTCGAGGAAGCGGCAGAGGCGATCGAGCCGGACTTTGGCACAGGCACGAACGACGCGATGCTCGTCGGAGGTATGATGTACGCGACACGCGAGTCCGCGACCGACTCGTCGGACTGCTACGGTGACTCGTCCGGATCATCGGTCGATGGGTTGCCGGAGGAGATGGTGTACATATCCTCGAAATGTCCGCACGACAGCGTGTTCCACGTGATACCGAGCTCGGTGATCGAGCTGGCGGTCGGCTACATCGGTGAGGAAACGGTACGTGAATGGTGGAACGAGAACGCCGGAACGTGCGAGATGAACATCTACAGCTTCCTGCACTGCATGATGATACCGCAGGAGCTTTTCGAGGAGGTATGTAGCTCGTCCGACTTAGACTACGACTCCGACCTCCTCTACGGCGACCGCTCTGCGGCATACGACCATTACACGATCGACGGTCAATAAAGAAAGAAAACGCTCTCCCGGGAGCGTTTTTTTATTTCCCTGCGGTCGGGTCAGCCGCCGATGCCTGCCTGTCGCCTCAGGCGACTCTGCACACATAAAATTGTCGTGGGTTGTCGAACATCTTAAACTTCACGAACGCCGATGACCGCTTGCGGTCTCAGACCGCCGCCGCCGACTTTTGGCTTGACAAAGGGGGGGAGGATGCATTATAATGGTGACAGCGTTAATTTGTACGAAAGAATAACAAAGGAGATCCCATTATGAGCAAAATGAAACGTCTGTTCATCGTCCTTCTCGCGGCACTCATGTGCGGCGGCGGTCTGGTAGGCTGTGCCTCGACCGAAAACGAGAACACAAACGACACCGCAAACACAGATGCCTCAAATACGATGGCTAATGCCGCGGCAGACGAGACCGAAGCTCCCGATCCGTTTGCCGACTTCGACTACAACGGTCAGAGCTTCCGCGTGTATACGAGCGAACACGATGCCTCCGGAACGCTCGTCTCGTCCAACTTCCTCATCGAGGGTCCGGAGGAGCTGACCGGTGAGGCGGCAGGTGACGCCGCTATCGAGCGTAACACCGCAGTCTCCGAGATGCTCGACATAAACATGGAGTTCACCCGTGTGAACCTCGGCTATGACGGCGTTCAGAATGACGTGCGTACCTACATCATGGCAGGTGAGGATCGCTACGACCTCATCATAAACGACCTCTACGGTCTGACGAGCCTTACAATCGAGGGAATGTTCCATTCCGCCGACAAGGGCGAGTATTTCGACTTCACTCAGCCCTATTGGTACAACGATTTCATGAGGGATATCGCATTCAAGGAGGGCAGTACCTTCATGATGGCAGGTGACTTCATCATCGATACCCTCCGTACCGCACACTGCCTCGTCTACAACAAGGATCTCTACACCGACCTCTACGGTGACGGCAACGACCTCTATTCCGCTGTCCTCGAGGGAAAATGGACGATGGATCTTATGACCGAGGTCGTAAACGGTGCGTACCTCGACCTCGACGGTAACGGTCAGCGCAACATCGGCGATATGTTCGGCTTCGCGGTGTTCCAGGACTGGGGACCGAGTATCCCGTTCCTTATCACGACAGGTGTACAGTACGCAGGACGAGATGAGGAGGGCTATCCGACACTCACCATGAACAACGAGCGCACGATCTTGATGTGCGACAAGATATACGAGCTTTGGAACAGCACCGGAACAGGCGCGCTCTCGATCTTCAACAACGACCAGCCCGGTGTTATGAACCAGTTCAACGCCGGAACTGTACTGATAGTCGGCTATCAGCAGCTTGGTTCACTTGAAAGTGACGCGCTCCGTTCGTCCGAGCATGAGATAGGCATAATCCCCTACCCGAAGCTGGACGAGCTTCAGGAGGACTACATAACGTCCGCACACGACACCTCGGAGATAGGTCTGATACCCGTGACCATGCCGGAGGGCAATCTTTCGTTTGTAAGTGCGGTACTCGAGGTACTTTCGCGTGAGAGCCACAAGAGCGTTCTTCCGCTGTACTACGAGAACTCGCTGAAGGTCAAGTACACTCGCGACAACGAGTCCGCGCAGATGATCGACATGATCCATGACGGTCTGGGCAACTCCTTCGCCCTTGCATGGCATCAGTCGCTCAACTCGTTCCTCCAGAGCGTGATACACTCTGCCGTTCTGAACAAGGACTCCTTCGCCAGCACCTACGCAAGCAACGAAAAGGTACTGACCAAGAAGCTCGAGCTCCTCATCGAGACCTACAGCTCCAACAACGGCTAACAGCCTGAGCCGACAGGCACTCATCGGCGTACTTTCAGTTGAAACTGAACGATATCCCACGACAATATTATTTGGTGCAAATTTGGTCTGCCGACATATCGCCTGAGACGACACGATCGAAGGCTGAATTCTACAAAAGACAAAAAAGGATAACTATATTATGAAACTTCAAGAAAAATTCAAGCTTTACGGTATCGATGACGAACGCAGTCGAAAGGTGGTCTTCCCTACCCGAGTCGTTCTCACAAGAGGAAACGTCTCGGGGAGCGAATACCTCACCAACTACAAGCCGGCACAGGTCGCGATATACAACTACCACGACCAGTGTACCCTCGATAACCGTGGCGCGACCGAGAATGCCGGTGTCCTCGTTGACTTCGGCAGAGAGCTGCACGGTACGCTCACCGTCTCCGTTTGGGCGATGAACGGCAAGTACGCCGACTACACCATACGTCTCGGCGAAAGTGTCTCCGAGGCTATGACCCCACTCTCCGAGGTCGCAAAAAATCCCACCAACGACCATGCAAACCGCGATATCAAGACCTCCTCCGGTGCGTGGGCATCGAACGAGACGAACGAGAGCGGTTTCCGTTTTGCATACGTTGAGCTGACCTCGCCCGAGATGTTCATGCAGCTGCGCTGTATCACGGCGACGCTCATCTACCGTGACATCGAGTACAGAGGCACGTTCGAGTGCAGCGATCCGCTTCTCGAACGGATATACGACACGGCGGCGTACACCGCGCACCTCAATATGCAGCGTTATCTTTGGGACGGAATAAAGAGAGACCGTCTCGTTTGGGCAGGTGACATGAACACGGAGCTTGCGACTATCCTTGCGGTATTCGGCAAGAACGAGGTCGTTCCGAAGTCGCTCGACCTCGTGCGCGATCTGACACCTGTCGATGCACCGATGAACGGTCTGTCCTCGTACAACCTATGGTGGCTGCTCTGCCATTACGAATGGTACATGAACACGGGCGACATCGAATATATGTCCGCGCAGAGGGAGTACATCAAGGGGCTACTGACACGTTACATGACCTACATTGACGAAAACGGTGCGGAGGTGCTTCCCGAGGGACGCTTCTTCGACTGGCCGACGAACGATCTGCCGAACGAAAAGCACTGCGGTCTACAGGGGCTTCTCCGTCTCGCGCTCCTGCGCGGCGGCGACATAATGAAGTATCTCGGTGAATCCGAGGTCGCGGACTGCTGCTATCGTGCGGCGCAGCGTCTTCTTTCGCACAAGCCGACCCCCACGGCGAAGCAGCCGGCGGCACTTCTCGCGATAGGCGGCGTATGTGATGCGAAGGAGATGTTCGACAACGTTATCGCAAAGGGCGGTGCGGCGGGACTTTCGACGTTCCTCGGCTACTACACGCTATGTGCGTGTGCGGAGGCAGGCGAATACGAGGCGGCACTCGACATGATACGCGGCTACTGGGGCAAGATGCTCGAGCTTGGTGCGACGACGTTCTGGGAGGACTTCAACATCGATTGGGCGGAGAACGCCGCGCCGATCGACGAGCCTGTTCCCGAGGGGAAGCGCGACATTCACGGAGATTTCGGTGCGTACTGCTACATCGGACTTCGTCACAGTCTGTGTCACGGCTGGGCATCCGGACCTGCGCCGTATCTTGCGGCGAACGTTCTCGGGATAAAGGCAGTCGAGCCCGGCTTCGGGAAGATACGCTTTGAGCCGCACCTATCGGGTCTCGAGTGGGCGCGTGGCACGTATCCGACCCCCTACGGCGACATCAAGGTCGAGATAACGAAGGACTCCGCCTCCTGCATCGTCCCCGACGGTATCGAGATCATCGGGTCGCCTGAGGCGACAGGCAGTCATCGGGTCGGCTGAGGCGACAGGCAGTCATCGGCGCACGTTCAGTTTAAATCGAAAGATATCCCACGAGGGTGGAGAAAGTGTGGAATGTTCAGAGTGGAGTTTACAAAGCTTTGTAATACGACCTCACCCTTTGGTGTAGGGCGGTGGCTTGCTGCCGCCGAAACAAACGATGAGGCAACATTATATTTGTCGTATTCGTTCGCCTCAGGCGACTGAGGGATCGACCACTAAAGATCCGTCTTATGCAGACCACACGTAACAAAAAATCATAGGGAACGCCGAGGCGTTCCCTATCTTTTTTCTTACGTGCGTTTAGCACAAAATGAGCCGTCAGCAGACCAAACCTGCACCAACTCCACCCTCGTGGGTCATCTTACGACCTAAACCGAAAGTGCGCCGATATTTGCTTGTCGGCTCAGCCGACCCGATGTCTGCCTGCGGTCTCAGACCGCCGACCGGACGCCTATTTCTGCATTCCGGAAAGGATCGCTTCCGCAGAGGCGAGAGCCTCCGCGACCTTCGAGAGGTCACGTCCGCCCGAGGTCGCACTGTCGGGGCGTCCGCCGCCCTTGCCGCCGGTCACTGCCGCTACGGCTCCGACGAGCTTTCCTGCGTGTGCGCCGGACTTGACTGCCGCAGAGCCTGCCGCCGCAATAAAGTTCAGCTTCGCTCCGTCATTCAGCGCGAATACCGCCACTGCCTCGGGAAGCTTGTCCTTGATACGGTCGCAAAGTGCGCGTACCGCGTCTACTCCGACCGCGCCGAGATCTGCCGTGATCAGCTTGAACGCTCCGACCTCACGCGCTCCGGAAATAAGCTCCTCCATACGGTTCGCCGCCAGCTTCGAGTTCAGTCCGTCTATCTCCTTCTTGAGAGACGATATCTCGTTCAGCAGAGATGCGGCACGGTTCGGCATCTCGTGCGGATTCTGCGCCTTCAATGCGTGTGCCGTCTCCGTGATGAGCGTGTCACGCTCACCGATCAGCTCAAGCACGCCAAGTCCGGTCACACCCTCGATACGGCGTACACCTGCCGCAACGGATGTCTCCGAAATTATCTTGAACAGACCGAGCTTTCCCGTGTTGTCGCAGTGCGTACCGCCGCAAAGCTCAGTCGAGAAGCTGCCCATCTTTACCATACGTACCTCAGAGCCGTACTTTTCACCGAACAATGCCATAGCACCCTCGCGCTTTGCGGTCTCTATGTCGGTGACGACCGTCTCTATCGGATTGCCGACCAGAATGTTCGCGTTCACAAGAGCCTCGACCTTGCGAAGCTCCTCGGCGGTCAGTGCCTGGAAGTGCGTGAAGTCGAAGCGCACACGACCTCCGTCAACGTATGAGCCTGCCTGCTCAACGTGCGTTCCGAGTACCCTACGAAGTGCCGCCTGGAGCAGATGGCAAGCGGAATGGTTTCTCATTATCGCGATACGGCGCACATCGTCTATGTCGGCGGTAACGGTGTCGCCCACCTTGAAGTCGCCGTTTACCACGGTGCAGAGGTGGATGTATACGCCGTCCGACTTCTTCGTGTCGTATACGTTGAGGATAGCGTTATCCTTATAGATCGTTCCGATATCGCCGACCTGACCGCCGCCCTCTCCGTAGAACGGAGTCTTATCGAGAATGATCGTGCATTCGCCCTCCGATACCTCCTCGACCGACTCGTCCTCGCAAAGGATAGCAAGCACCTTCGCGCCTGTGGTACGATAATCGGTGTAGCCGGTGAACTCGGTCTTCGGGAGGCTCGAGATGATGGACTTTGAAGCATCGCTCCAGCCGGAGATGTTCGCTCTTGCCTCTCTTGCACGTACCTTCTGCTGCTGCATGAGCATCTTGAAGGTCTCCTCGTCGATGTGCAGGTGACTTTCCTCGGTTATCTCACGGGTGAGGTCGATCGGGAAGCCGAACGTGTCGTACAGCTTGAACACGTCCTCGCCGGAAACGGTGTCCGCGCCGGAGGCGATAGTACCGCGGATGATATCGGAAAGGATGGAGAGACCGGCATCGATGGTGGCGTTGAAGCGATCCTCCTCGATGGACATTACCTTTTTGATGTAGTCTGCCTTTTCGCCGAGCTCAGGGTATCCGGCAACGTTTTCGGATATAACGACATCGCAGACCTCGGTCAGGAACTCACGACCGATACCGAGGAGCTTACCGTGTCTTGCGGCACGGCGAAGTATACGGCGAAGGACGTAGCCGCGTCCCTCGTTCGACGGAATGACACCGTCACAGATCATGAAGGTCGCGCCGCGAACGTGGTCGGTGATGACGCGGATGGAGATATCGTCGTTCTTGTCCGCGCCGTAGCTCTTGCCGGATATCTCGACTACCTTATCGAGTATCTTGCGAACGCCGTCCACCTCGAACATATTGTCAACGCCCTGCATTACGCAGGCAAGACGTTCGAGACCCATACCGGTATCGATATTCTTATGCTCAAGCTCGGTGTAGCCGCCCTTACCGTCGGAGTTGAACTGAGTGAAGACGTTGTTCCATATCTCCATGAAGCGGTCGCAGTCGCAGCCTGGCTTACAGTCGGGAGAGCCGCAGCCGTACTTTTCGCCGCGGTCGAAGTATATCTCGGAGCAAGGACCGCAGGGACCCGTACCATGCTCCCAGAAGTTGTCCTCCTTACCGAGACGGACTATACGTTCGGCAGGAACGCCGATCTTTTTGTTCCAGATCTCGAACGCCTCGTCGTCCTCCTCGTAGATAGAGGGATAGAGAAGCTCCTCGGGGATCTCGAGACAGACGGTCAGGAACTCCCAAGCCCACGGAATAGCCTCGTTCTTGAAGTAGTCGCCGAACGAGAAGTTTCCGAGCATCTCGAAGAACGTTCCGTGACGTGCGGTATGACCAACACGCTCGAGGTCGGGGGTACGGATACACTTCTGGCAGGTCGTGACGCGGTGACGCGGCGGCTCTACCTCACCGGTGAAGAACTTCTTCATCGGAGCCATACCGGAGTTTATGAGAAGAAGGGATTTGTCGTTCTGAGGAACGAGGGGGAAGGAGGGGAGTCTCAGGTGACCCTTTGATTCAAAAAACGAGAGATATTTTTCTCGCAGGTCGTTAACGGAAGTCCACTGCATATGATGTCTCCTATATTAATTGTAAAATATATAAAATAATGTTCGATATCAATAGATTATTATAACACGGATACGCTCGTCTGTCAAGGTAGTGATCGCAAGCGTGAGGTATTTTATGTTCGGCGTACGTGCGGTCTTGATCGCACGATATCACATGACGATATTATTTGGTGCAGAGCTGAGGCTCCCTCCGGGAGGGAGCTGTCGCAGTCGCCACTTGTGGCGACGACGGCGACTGAAGGAGAATGCGTTATGATAAAGTAGGATCCGCTATAATAAAGCAAGCCTGACCCCCAAGCCCCTCGTAGGGACATAAAAAGGCTGGAAACGCCATGCGTTCCCAACCTTTTTTAACGTAAAGCTTAGACCTTACAAACAGTCCGTAGACCAAGTCTGCACCAATTACATGGTCGTGGGAGTTCTTTCGAGCTTGACCGAAAGTGCGCCGATGTCTGCCTGTCCGCAGACAAGTCTGCATAAACTCCACCCTCGTGGGAGCTCTTTCGAGCTTGACCGAAAGTGCGCCGATGTCTGCCTGTCCGCAGACAAGTCTGCATAAACTCCACCCTC
>CAYSKU010000014.1:13126-19343 GCA_964431775.1 uncultured Ruminococcus sp.
GAAAGTGCGCCGATGTCTGCCTGTCCGCAGACAAGTCTGCATAAACTCCACCCTCGTGGGAGCTCTTTCGAGCTTGACTGAAAGTGCGCCGATGCCTGTCCGCGGCGTCACGCCGCTGTTAATAGAGTATCGGAACGGGGTATGTGGAGTAGGTCTCCTCGGAATTCTCGAGCTGGAAGACGATATCCACAGGCTTGCCGCTCTCGCCTATCAATGCACGGATCACACCCTCCTGCTTGCTGTAGTCAAATTCGAAGGTATCCTTCTTTTCGACCTCGAGCGAACCGATCTCACTTATCTTACGACCGTCCATGTACAGGTATACGTGAACCGTTCCCGAATAGGCCGCGGTCATCTTGATCACGCTGTCCGCAGGGGAGTACTGATCGAGCGTGAGTCCGGTCTTACCGGTCGTTGCACCGCCCTCAAGGTCTCCGGAGGAGGTCTTTTCGGAAAGGTCTACGACAACGGGATTCAGATATACGCTGTTGCCATCGACATCCTCGACCTCTACGCAGATAACAAGATACTTGTAGCCGTCATCCTTGTCGAATTCGATATTGAAGTCCTCGCCGTCATCGCAGCGTTCATAGTCGGCTTCGTAGCCGTTATCGTATCTCGACTCGAAGTTCTTCGCGGAAACGGACTGGCTGCTCTTTGCGAAGTAGTAGTATACCTTACCGTCAAGGAGAGTGGTTATCGTTACCTCCTCGTCACCGATATAGTCAACGCTCAGACCCGTTCCGCCGATATTGGAGTTCTCGATGTCAAGAACTACGGGGTAATGGAACCTTCTGCTGTCCGTCTTGTCGTCGCTGTCCGCAAGGAACGCGATAACGATGTAGGGATACGTTCTGGTGCTTACTTCATCGTCTATCTCGAAGTAGTTTATCTTAGTGCCGCTGGTCTCAACGTAGCCGTAGAGATAGCCCCTCGACACGTCATCGTAGTTATCCTCAAATTCGGAGCTTGCGACAGCCGAGCCGTCCTTCGAGAAGTAATACCATACCTCGCCCTCCTCCTCGGTCTGGAAGAATACTGCATCACCGTTGATGTACGGAGTGATCTTGAAGCCGGTATCGGAGGTAGCGTCCAGCTTTATGACAACAGGTGTGTACTCGTTCTCCTGATCGTCGATGAACATGAACGCCATGTAGGGGTAGTTCTGCGCGTAGGTCTGACTGTACTCGACACGCTCGTAGGAGTCGCGCACGTCTACGGTATCCTTATAGCGGCTTGCCGTATTGGAGTAGACGGAGCGGAAGTCCTCGCTCGACGGAACGACCTCGGACTTTGAGTAATAGTACATTACCTCGCCGTCATCCTCGGTCTTGAAGCGTATCTCGGTCTCGCTGATTATCTCGGGAGTTACCACGAAGCCCGTGCTGTAGTTGATGTTCAGTGCGACAGGCTGCATATACTCGCCGTCAGACTTGAGCGCGATTATGAGGTAGGGGTAATCGTCACTGTACTTGCTCTTGTATTCGAAGGAGTCGCTCTTGTTCTTCGTAACGTCAAAGCGTTCCGCGTAGTCTGCGCGGTTATACTCTGCCTTGAAGTCCTCGGGTGCGGGGAGGTCTGCATTCTTCGAATAGAAGTAGTAGAGCTCACCGTTAACGCTCGTCTTGAAGGAGACCGTACCGACGTTCTTCAGCGACGGTCCCTCGACAAAGCCGTTGTCACCTGCGGAGACGACCACAGGGGTATAGTACGAGCCTGCCGAATTCTTGAGCATGAGTATGATATAGTTGTTGTTCTTTAAGTACTTTGTGTTCAGCGCGATGCTGAGGGTACGACCGGAGATGACCTCGTTGCTGTCACGGAGCGCGCTCTCGGTCTTCGAGTAGCTATCGAGGAACTCCGCCTGAGTCATGCGCTCGCCGGACTCGGAGTAGAACCAGTACAGAGTACCGCCCTCACCTGCAACGAACTTGATCGTATTCTCGTCCGCAAGATGCGGTGCAGTCGAGAAGCCGTTTCCGTCGGTATTGGTATTCGGGATGATGACGGGGGCGTACTTTCTGCCGCTCTCCTGGAGCTGGAGCACTACGTATTCGAAATTCTTGACCGAGCTTGCGGAATAGGTCTTTTCGGTAGTGATGCTTCCTGCCTTTACGGAGATCATGCCGGTAAAGGAGGAGGAAGCGTAGTAGGAGTCGAAGGTGGAAGCGTTCGGCGCACCCGAGCCGTTGGTAAAGTAGTAGTAGACGTCACCGTCAACTGCCGGGAAGAGGTTCAGATAGTAGTTAGACTCATCGGAGGTGACGAACGGAGTCATGGTGAAGGATTCCTGTGCGTCACTCGAGCCCTGATAGTTGTTCGAGGCGAAGGTAGCGGTAAGGTTATTGCCGATACGGAACTCGCCGGGAACCATGGAGGAGGTAAAGCCGGAGGCGTTGATATACGCCATGCTTATCGCGCCGTTTCCGTTAACGGAGGTGTTCGCCGCGCCGTTCTCAACGGTGAGAGTGCCTACGGAAACGTTCGAATACACGTTCAGGGAGGTCTTTCCGTAGAGGATGACGTTCTCGACCGAGGTATCGTTCTGGAGGGACAGCTTACAGCCGTTCGTTACGATGATATTGCCTACCCTACAGTTATCAAGAACAACGTCCGCGCCGCCTCTTATGTAGAGGGTATCGGCAACGGTGCATTTGGAGAGGCTGACCGTACCGGAGTCCGCGCCCTCACTTACGATGACGCGACCGCCGAGGGTCACGCCGTTTAAGATAACGCCGCCCCTTGTGATGACGTTATTGGTAGCGGCTGCGCCGTTATCGCGTGAATAAGCGTTCTGATTGAAGATACAGCCTGCGGCGCGGTAGAGGATCGTCAGAGCCTCTGCACGGGTCAGGGTATTCTTCGGCTTGAAGACCTTACCGCCGTTCTCGTTATAGCCGTCGGTCAGCTCCGCATAGATAGCGCGGAGGATGTAGTCGCGATAGTTTTCGGAGATGGAGTAATAGTCGGAGAAATAGGAGACGTCCGCTTTTTCGTTAGCCGGAAGGTCGAGGTAACGAACGAGGAGGGAGATCGCCTCCTCACGGGTGATCTTACCGTTCGGGGAGACGGACGAGCCGTAGTTGAGCAGGTAGCCCTGAGCCGCCGCCTTTGCGAAATAGGTATAGAACCAGTCTGTTGACTTAACGTCGCTGTAGTTGATGTACGTTGTAGCTGTCAGACCGAAGGTCTCGTCGAGCATTTTGACGAACTCCGCACGAGTGACCTCACCGTCGGGCATAAATTTGTACGTACCGTTGGACTGCTTATAGCCGTTCAGGACGTCCTTGTCCACGAGGTACGAGATCTGTCCGCCTGTCCATGCCCAGTGACCGGAGACGTCGGTGAAGGTGACGTTTGCCGCACCGATGGTAACTGCAAGTGAGCATACCGTCAGGATAGCAAGAAACGCGGATAGGATACGTTTTGAAAGTTTCATGATAACCTCCGTTAAGAATAATGTCCTGCCTCTTGCCGGGCGTAGGACGTGCCGCACGGTGAATGCAGACCATGTCCGCGACATCCGTGCGTTTATTTAATTATACCATACCGAACAAAATTATCAAGAGTATTTTCGCGTCAATTTATTATAATATTGTAAAATTCTTCTCGAAAAGAGGCGCGAGTGGAGTGCGGCACGGTAGGATATACGTAGGCTTAGACGAAGCGAGCCACAAAAAAGTTCCGTTTTGCGCGAAAAAAAGCACTCCTCTAAAAAAGTTTTTGAAAAAAGCGAAAAAGGTATGGAATATCAACTGTTTTAATGATAAAATATAATAAAGGTGACAGAAAGGGCGAGGGGTCCTTGCGGACACGAGGTAATGAGGGATGAACAAAAAACAGATAGACATACTTAACGATTATTTTCTGCACAGTGCGCTGCATCTGCTGTCGCAGGAGGAGCAATGTCTGCGGCGCGTATGCTCACAGGATCTGTCGATACGTGAGCTTCACGTGATCGAGGCGGTGGCGTGTCTGCAAGCGGACTCACGCAGCACCATGGCTGAGATAGCGCGGTATCTGCATCTTTCTCCGGCATCGCTGACGACATCCGTAAACGTGCTTGTAAAGAAGGGGTATCTCGACCGGACGTACTCGAAGGAGGACAGGCGTGTCATACACGTACATCTGACGGAGGCAGGTGAGGGAGCGAACCGGACGTATCTTGATTTTGTCAGGCATATGCTATACGAGGTGAGCTCCGACCTTGACGAGGATGTAGCCGACCGCATGATCGAGGTACTTCTCCGTCTCAGCGACTACCTCGACAAATACCTAACCGACGGCGGCTGACCCGCCTGAGGCGGGGCGCGGTCATCGGCGTTAGTGAAGTTGAATAGGAGAGCGATCCCACGACAATGTAGTTTGTGCAGACTTGTCTACAGACACTATATTTTGTTCGGATCCTTCATTATTCAGCAACACGCAGACGAGCCGCGCTCCGCAACGTTATTTTTCCGTGAGGTATCATTATGAAAAAAGCATTCATTCTGTTTTCCGCTGTTCTCCTCCTGCTCTGCTCCTGCGCGACAGCTCACACGGTCGAGACTTTACCGGAGGTAGTTGAAGCGGTACCCGAGGCAGTCGAGGCAGTCGAGACCGAACGTGAGGCTGTCGAGACCGAGGCGATACACACCGAGGAGGGGTATCTCACCAAAAGCGGAGAGCGTGTCCCCGACGAGACGGTGGAGAGCTATACTCAGCTGACGGATCTGCCGACGCTGTATCTCACGTTGCCGTCGCGCACGGGTGGCTTACGTGTCGTTCGGCACGGTGAATACACAGATGCGGTCTACACCTACATCGATGGTAACACGACGAACAGCTACTACGAGCTTCCACTACAGATAAAGGGGCGCGGAAACTACTCATGGTCCTTCGAGCAGAAGCCGTACACGTTGAAGCTTGGCGAGAAGGCAGACCTTGCCGGTATGGGTGAAGCAAAGAAGTGGGTATTGGTATCGGTACACAGTGACAAGACCATGCTTCGCAACTATCTGACACAGAAATGTGCGAAGTGGCTTGGTCTTCCCGGGACGTGCGACAACGAATACGTTGACGTTATGGCAAACGGAAAATACGTTGGGACGTATGTTCTGACGGAGAAGGTACAGCTGCACGAGAATCGTATCGATGTAGCGAAGAGCAAGGGTGTACTGTTCGAGATCGAGATGGTATATCGTCACACGTGCGAGCTTTGCATCGTCATGTACGAGGATCGAGACGATCCGTCAAGCAGCATACATCTGCGCTTCAAGGAATACAGGGGAACGGACGTAGAGGACATGACTACGGAGGAGCGCACTGCCGCGCTTGAGGAATTCGAGCAGTTTTTTTCCGATGTAGAGGCAGCAATGAAGAGTGGGAGCATGGAGGAGCTTGAGAGATACATTGATGTAGCATCGTTCGTTGACTGGTATCTGTTGAACGAGCTGACGAGGAATCACGATTCGAAGTTTGTGACGAGCTGTTACTGCTTCACGGGAAACGACGGACACTTATACATGGGACCCTGTTGGGACTATGACACGTGCTACGGGGCGCAATTTGCGGACACCGAGGGGGCGTGGGTACGTGAAGCTCCGTGGTACAAGTGGCTGTTCGAGTACAACGAGCCGTTTGTTGAGGCGGTACGTGAGCGGTGGGCGGAGCTACGCACCGGAGAGTCTGACATATCGGCATGGTTCGAGCGGAGCATAGACGAGACGGTCGCGCACATAGCCGAGTCGGAGAAGCTGGAGCATGAGCTATACCCACACAGTGAATTTATGGACGTACAATATTCCGCCGCCGTGAAGTATCTCAAGCGGTGGCTCAACTACCGCATCCTCTGGATGGACAAAGAATTCGTCGCCTGAGGCGACAAACAGTCATCGAGTCGGCTGAGCCGGCAGCCTGAGGCTGCGGACAGTCATCGGCGTTCGTTCAGTCGAGATCGGAAAATATCACACGACAATTTAATTTGGTGCAGACTTATTATCGCGCACTCTCCTTCAGTCACCTACGGTGACAGCTCCCTCCCGGAGGGAGCCTAAACGTGTAGCCGAGATCGAACAAATACGACAGAATAAAATTTCTGTAGACAGATCTGCACCAATTACATTGTCGTGGGATGTCTTCCAACCTCAACTTCACGAACGCCGATGACCGCCCGCGGCGTCACGCCGCTCAGACCGCAAAAAAAGCGATGTACGTTCGTACATCGCTATAAACATAT
>CAYSKU010000015.1:0-19234 GCA_964431775.1 uncultured Ruminococcus sp.
CGAAAACCGTTACAGCCGTCTCGCTCAGACCAACCCCGAGCGTGCTGAAAAGCTCTTCGCAGAAGCAGAAGCTAATGCAAAGGCTAAGTACGACAGACTCACCAAGATGGGTAAGCTGTACGAATAATTTCAGTCATCGGTCGTTACATGGGAAGCGTTTATCGCTTCCCATGTTTTTTAGGTGCTGTTTCCCAAACACGCCATATACAAAGCAAAAGTCCGTCGTTTTTTCGACGGACTTTTTGAATTTATTCGAATTTATCACGATGCTCCATGAAGAGATCGAAGTATAGCTTCATACTTTCAAGCTCATACCACGCTCTTGTTTCGACCGGATCACTGTCGAGATCGTAGATCATCGCACCCTTCATAGACATTATGAACGGACTATGTGATGCTATGATGAATTGGCAGTTATAGAACCTTGATAGCTCCTGCAAAAGTTGTATCAGGCGCAGCTGATATTTAGGTGAAAGGCTGTTCTCAGGCTCGTCAAGAAGATACAGACGACCATCCATCAGATGCTCACGAAAAAATGCAAGTGCATATTCACCATTCGAGTCGGGAGTTCGCAAAGTTCCTGCGTAGTGGTTGACGTACTGGCGCATGGTTTTTCTTTTGGCATCGAGCTGGCGAACAAGCTCGTCGTAGTCGTCCAGTCCGTTAAAACGACTGAACGGTCTTCCCTGCGCCTTAAGATATTCCTCTGTACATTCGTCACGGCGATACATGGTCTCCTCGTTATCCACACGGCGGTCGATAAGTCCGTAGAACACATCGTCACTCGTGAAGATCGCACTGCCGTTTGGAACGCTGTTTTTAGGTCGTCCTCCACTTGCAACGTAAGAACACATCCGCGTAGCGTACTCATTAAAATACGTACTACGGTTAAACGGTGTGATGCGAGGAAGGTTCAGAGCCTCCGCGATTATGTTGAGCAAGGTCGTTTTGCCACTGCCGTTTCCACCGTAAAATATCGTTATCTCCGAAAAGTCTATATTGGAAAGATGCTTGAACGGAAATATGCCGTAGGGATACTCATGCGGATGAGGATTACCGTGCGCCCAAAAACGTTTTTCGTGATCCTCCTCACGCGCCAGACTCGGAAGCCTGAACAGACTGAGATAGAGCATATGTCATCTATCTTTGACCAGACAGGTCAATATTCAGGCAATCCTCGATCTGCACCGCACGATCACCTGTAGTATGCACGAGGTTGTTCCGAACTACAAGCCCATCGGTGTTTCGAACGTAGATACCCGGCTTTCCGTTCGGACAATCTATCTCATTATCCTCTATGGTGACGTTATATATACTGCAACCGGTCGCACGATCGGCATCTGCCTTTACGACGATACCTCCGGCTTCACCCCATACCTCGGCACAATTCGATATCTTGTTTCCGCGAATGACGATATTCGCCGGACAAACGCCCTCATACCACCATGATTCTGCCGCCGCAACTATTGCAGGTCCCATGACATCACGGAACGTACAGCCCTCAACGAGCGCACTGCGATTTTTGAGAAGTATGCTTCGTGCAAAGTGACGGACCGCGTTACAATTAACGATCTCAACACGAGGAAGACGTGTAACGTCAGCCAAGACCAGCTCATCGGTATTTTCGGGAAGAGGTCTGTCAAGGGTTACCCTGCACATCCACTGTTCGGGCATCGGTGTACAGTCTACAACAGTATAGCTGTCTACCAATTTGAGCGTATGACGATCTGTCAGCTCGAGCGTGTCACCGATATCCGGGTAGTCAAGGGTCTGTGCGTGAGTTCCATCCGGAGTTTTTTCCTGCATTATACAGGTGCCTGCACTCTCGCGCTTTATTATCGCCTGATAATAACCGTGTACATTTGTAAAGTCGTCACCCTGACCGTCAAAGGTACAATTTTCAAAACGAAGAAGCCCCTTCATGGAGGTAAAGTGTGTCGCATCGGTGTTGGTGGACATATGGTGTCCGACTGACGGAACAACGGCCAGACCGGTGATAGTCACATTCTCACTGCGGTTTCCGACGATACCCATACCAGGCTGGCTATGGATTGTCACATCGGTCAGACGGACGTTTTTGGCGTTCTCTATCAATATACCGGGACGTGCATGGAAGGTATGGACTGTATAGAACAGCACTCCGTCATGTATCGCAGCTGCGTTCGAAAGAGTTGCTTTGATGTGATGTGAGTCGATAAACGCATAGCTACTCATACCTGCGTAGACATTTCGCTCCGTATCGGGATCATAGAATATACTACGCAGAGAGAGCGGCGTTTTTTCGAATATCGGACACTCCGCATCAAATTCGATGATACATTCACGCTGTCCGTCGGCGTTTGCAGGCTGTAGGTCTTTGATCGTGCCACGACTATACGGCTTTCTCAAATGGTCGATAGTGATACCGCGCAGCTCAACATCGATACAATTAACGATCGAAACAGGCTCCATGAAGCCCTCGACCTCAAGCACTGCGCCATCGGCAAGCACACGTGTTCCTTTATGACCGTCAAAGGACAGTCCGACATCGTATTTATATTTCGGGTCAAACATCACGCGCTGTGGATTACTTCCCCATTCTCCTGTCATAACGGAGTGCATGGCGTTTTTCGCAAGCTCACCTGTAATACGGTATTTTCCCTGCGGAACGATGAGTGTAGAACCCGGGTTGTCGCGAAGGTACGACATTGCGGCAGAAAAGGTCTCTGTGTCTGTTTCCGCCGTGAATTCGGTTAAAAGTACAGTCTTATCTGACATTTTATCTTTCCTCAATTATAATCTCTCCGTTTTTGACATATGCATATTTTCCGTTTTCGTACAGAGTAACGTTTTCTCCGATCTGCTCGACTATTGCGGCAGGTGCTATGAATTTATCGATACGTCCGATAGCCGCAAAATCGTCAACATACGGCACGAATACGAAAAGACGGAAGTCATCGACATCCGCAAGGCTGAATTCGATAGTCTCGTTCGCAGATACTATCGAGCATTCGCCGGTAAAATACTCATATACCGCGAACCTGTCACCGACAAATCCCGGAATATCGCTCGAAGCGACCGTTCCGAACACACGCTCCTGCTCCTGTGTTATGTTGAACGCAGCGATAACGCCCGAAGCCTTTACGATGTTCTGTATCTTCAGCGGCCGATCGGAAAGCTCCGGATCTACGGTCAGGCAGTCGGGGGTCGGCATACCGCTACGGTCACAACGGAGGATACGTCCGTCATCGAAGGCAAGCGGCTTCAATATCTCCGCACGACTACGTCCGATCTCGTCACTTACGTATATCGGACCTCCGGACACAGCGCGAAGAAGGCTGTTCTTTGTTGCCTGTGTATCGTCAGTCCACCACATATCGTAATCGTTCCAATAGAACTGTCCCTGCAATATGGAATTATAGGTACACTGTAGGATGTGCTTTGTGAACCACGGACGATCCTCCGGCTGGAAGTCGTCACTGCAACGTGAGATACTGCTGTACGGGCGGTTCCACATATCCTCGGATGCCATGCCCATACAGTTTATCATAGTATTATCAAAATTCAGACCTACAGATGCTTCAAGTCCGCGATGCCACGTATGCGTAACTCGACCGACCGAGTCTTCACCCTTATAGAAACGTCTGGTCATGCTCTGATTATCGAGTTTAAGAAAATCCGCACCACACTTTTTGAAGAACGAATGCATGGTATTGTAGTAGCCGAACGAATTACCCTCGTGCCAGTCGCCGATGATCTTCCCCTCGGATGTGACAAAGGTATACGGCTTGAGCTTTTTGTACGCCTCCCCATCGGGGTCGAATCCGCACCAATAACCGGTCGTCGGATGCCACATACCGACCTTTATGTCGTAGGAATGTATCCTGTCTATCGCGTGAGCAAGACCCTTCGGGAAGCGTAGGTACGAGGCTTCGAAGTCGTACATCGAGGCGGTATGCATGAGTCTGAACATATCACCGCGAGTATCGTAATGTGCGCCGTTGAATGAGGCTATCTCAGCCCACATATCATCGATTATCGCCCATTTTACAGGTATGTTCTTCTCCTTGAACTCCTCACATTTCTCTACCAGACCGTCCTCCGAGACTCTGATCTGCAATGCATCCCAGCTACACCAACCAAGATATTCAAAGACCTCGGGATAGCGTCGTTTATCACGCGGAGCACATCCGTTATTAAGCAGTGACAGTGCGTACTTCACGCAGATCTCGGTCAGTGTGTAAGGATCGTCTCCCTCTGCGGTGACAAATGCAAGTCCTGTGCAGGAGGTAAGATCGTCATACCATGAAAAGAGCTTTGCTATCAAGCCGTCCGGTGTTCCCTCGAGAACGCACTTATAGTCCTCCGACACGACCGGAACAATAACTCCCCACGAACCGTCCTGCTTTTTATATATGAGATGCTGTGTCTCAGCAGGAATATCGCTGACATTCGAGCCAAACGCCGGACGACACCAGAATTCACTGTGGCGATGGTCTGCCATATAGGTGATATTCTCCGGCAGAGAGATCGACACAGATGCGCCAAATTCAGGATCTATCCGTTTCGCGTTTTCTGCCGCCATATACTCGGCATAAACTGCGATGATACCGTTTTGTTCGCAGGTGCGGCATTGCGACAGCTCGGTCGTACCGTCAGAGAAACGAACCTTTAGGTCAAATCTCATAAATTCTTCTCCTTTGCGATCGTATATTGATCTGTTATGTTCATTATAACGTTTTTCGAGCAAATAGTCAATAATATCTTGCGATATTGCCACGGCAACAGCATTTACTTTTACACCAGAGAAGACCTTCCGTAGTTTGGAATAGAATGCTGTTGATTTTTCGATCTTTTTGTGGTAGAATATAGACGTAAATAAAATTTACCGTATATATTGTGATATCGGAGGGCGACCATGAACAACGAGGCTCAAAAAAAATTTCGAACCGCTATCGGCGGTTTTCATCGTGACGATGTAACAAGCTATATAAAGGAAGTCGATAGCCGACACACCGAAGCTGTCGCGGAGCTTGAAGCACGCATCGCCGAGCTTGAGGAACAGCTTCGAGAGTCTGAGGATAGCCGTACTGCCTCTGAGATGCGTATCGCGGAAGTCGAGCAGTCCAAAAATGACCTGTCCGTTCAGCTCGCTGAGCTTAGAGATAAGGCTACAGAGCAAATGAACCGTTTAGAGGAATTGTCGAACGATCTATCGGCATAGCTGAGCAAAACGTGTACACTTGAAGCGGAGCTTGCTTCGTCAAAGGCTGAACGTGAAGCTCTCATCGAGAAGCACGATGAAGCACTTCGTGAAGCGGAGGCAAGAAACTCTGCGGCTATGTCCTCCATCACCGAGGCGCACACAAGGATAGAGGAGCTTACAGAGCAGCTGCGTGAAGCGACCGAAAAGCCGGTCGAGCCGGAGTACGACCCGAACGACCACAGCAGTCCTGCATACAAGCTCGAAATGTACGACAAGATCAGCTCACAGCTCGGAGATATCATAATCAACGCGAACCGTAACGCGGATGACATAGTATCATCGGCACGTGAGGAAGCGGAAAAGCTGCGCCTCGACACGGAGCTTGAATGTGCCAAAAAACGTGCCGACTGCGAGAACGAAACGGCTCTTCTTCGTGCGGAAACTGCGGCAGAGACAGCACAGATACGTGAGCGGTTATCGGGTGCCGCCACTTCCCTGCTCGATGCCATTCAAGACGATATGCACACTAACATCGAGAGCTGTATACGTGAGATGAACGACTGCATTTCGGATATGCAATACGAGCTTCAGTCTCTCTTATCAAAGCTCTCCAACCGTTCGGATGAGATGAACGACCGTATCGGCTATTATCAGGGTTGTATTTCCGAGGAAATAGAAAAAAAGCTCGGCGGTCTTGATGAGGGCTACAGGCGTTCGGGTGCTGCGGACACTAAAACGGAGCAAGCATGACAGTTCACGATAAAAAGCTCGGTGAGCGGATACGTGAGCTTCGTACACGTCTTGGTATAACGCAAAAGGAGCTTGCCGGAAATCGCATAACACGGAATATGCTAAGTCTTATCGAAAGTGGAAATGCTTCTCCGTCTGTATCGACACTTATTTATATAGCCGAGCGTCTCGGAACGTCTGCCGGGTACCTTTTCACCTCGACCGAGGCAGACGAGGGGCGATACTTCAAGCTATCTGTCATCGATGAGTTGAAAAAGCTATTTCGCGAGAAGGACTACCACGAGTGTGAATCTATTTGTGAGACTATACCGACGTCTGCATGGGACGATGAGCTTTCGTATATTGCCGCAAGCTCGTACCTTCACACGGCACTTGAAAATGCCGACAGGTTCGATTTATTGAGTGCTTCACGCGATCTCAGTAAAGCAAAGCTTCACGCCGCAGGTTCGATCTATGCTGATGAGGGCTTTCTGAACGCACTCGATTTTTACAGTGAGCTTTTCAGGACCGTTTGCTCAGATGCAATATCGGAACGTTTATGCGACGAGCATCTGTGCAGTGCTCTCGTGCCGATAGCTCTGATACGGTATTTTCGTTCTCTCTCAGCCGCACGAAACGGTTTACCGCTCAATGATACGTTTCATCAGGAGCAGCTGCTGTATACACGTCACATCGAGGCAACAGCCATGCTGTTCGGTGGACAGGCAGAGGAGGCAAGCAAGCTCTTTCGTGAGCTGTCACTCGTTCCCGAGCTTCCATACTACATGACCTACCGTGTTTTATGTGGTCTTGAAGCCTCTGCAAACGGTATCGGAGATTTCAGACTTGCGTACAGTGCATCAAGGCGAAAGCTCGAATTGATCGACAGGTGCAAAGCATAGAGCCTTATAAAATAAATGACCGTGGGCAGGATCATAAGATCCGCTCACGGTCTCTGTGTTTTACGACACGTTATTTCAGCTTTTCAAGGAGAGTAAGGTAATAATCGTAATCGATATCGATGATATTTGCGAAATAGTGGTTGATACCATCGGTCTCACCATCAGTCCAACGAATGATATAGTACCTCTTTTCGTCCGTTGCGGGAAGCTGACATACCACAGTGCTTTCGTCGGAACGTACACAAGCTTCTCCGGAAGCTACGATCTCTCCGAGATCGTTCTCAACTGTATAACGAACCGTTTTGTCAACGCGAGTATCGTTTACACCGTACAGCTTGAGACTGCCGTTTTCAGGCTCGTCGAACATCATGCAGAACGGCTTTTGAGAACGCTTGATATAGTCGTAGGCAAGCTTTTTGTCGTAATAATAGTCAACGATAGCATCGGATATCTGCGGCCAACCATCGATCAGGTTCCACCATATGATACCTGTACGTCTCCACTTCGAGATGCGGAAGCGTTCGATGAAATACTTCTTCGCTTCAGCCTGCGATATTTGGCTGGCGCGTGAGAAGCTTTCAAGGTCTGAGGTAGCACGTCCGTTCTTTCCGAACAGAGTTTCTACCTGATTCCACATCAGCCGTATACGATAGCCGTAGGAGCTGTTCTCTTCTCCCGTCATTGTAGCAGCGTGAACGAGCCACTGTCTGTCTCCGAGGCACGGCCACAGATGCTCACGGTCTATATACTTTGCTAGAGACTCAGGTGACGGACAGCCGTGGTAGCCGGTCTCTGAGGCAAAGTGACAAACTGTATTCTTATAGAAGCTACCCTTGAAATAGTCACGAGGTCCCCATAAGTGATCCTCGGAGGTATTACCACCGTTTCGATGAGCATATTCGTCAATGTACGGAGACGACGGCAGATACGGACGTGAGAAATCGTGTATACGAAGTACCTCGGGAATGACCTTACGTGTTATGACGTTCTCGTTCGGGTCACGATGGTCGCCTCCCCACGAGTACGCACAGTCACATTCGTTGTCTCCTGCCCAAAGTATGATCGACGGATGATTACGCAGACGGCATACGACTGCCTCGACCTCACGACGCATGATATCCATGAAATATTCGTCCTGCGGATAAAGTCCGCAAGCCATCGAAAAGTCCTGCCATATCATGATACCGTGTTCATCACAGTAACGGTAGAAGATATCGTTCTCGTATACGTTACCTCCCCAGCAACGGACGATATTGCATCCGATATCGGTCAGCATGGGCAGTATCTCCGGAAGACGCTGTTCGTCACGAGCATGGATAGCATCGACCTGTACCCAGTTCGAACCCATCGCAAAGACCTTCTTGCCGTTGATACGGAAGCAGAACTCTCCGTTTCCGTCCTTGTCCGTTGTACTTGTTCTGTCAAGCTCGACCGTTCTGATACCAAAGGTGAACTCTCGTGTCTCACAGAGCGTATCCTTGACGTACAGCTCGGCGGTCACAGTATAAATAGACGGCTCACCGTAATTGTGTGGGAACCACAGCTTCGGCTTATCTACACCAAACGTGAATACGAAGCTGTTATGTCGCATCGGACGTGTAAACTCAAAGCTCGAATCTCCGCAAACACCCTTGAACTTCATGTAACAACGGTCGTGGACGTTGACATTTCCGATAGTGGTAGTGACTGTCGCCTTGATCGTTGCGTAATTCTCGTCACAGTGCTGAGTGTACAGGAACAGATCATCGATATGGTACTTCGGACGATGCTCGATGTATACGTGCTTCCATATTCCGCAGGAAACAAGGCGCGGCATGATATCCCAACCGTACATATGCGGAGCTTTACGAACATATAACGAATCGTAATTGAACTCGTTTGCGTTCATTGACGGTGCGATAGGATGCTTACGTGCTTCGATGGCGGCAGGCGTGATATGAACGAACAGCTCATGCTCACCATTAGTGAGACCGATCAGCGGATATTCTCTGCCGTATAGCATATTATCGCATTCTCCGAGCTTTACGCCGTCTACATATATCTCGGCAAAACAGTCTATCCCCTCAAAAACGAGTACGTCCTCGCCCTCGCCGGCTTCATAGGAGAAGATCCTGGAGTAGCAATAATGCACATTTTCGTAATCGTAGGTACGCAGGACATTTTCACCGAAAAATATTTCGGGAAGTATGCCCTCCGCTTCAAGGTCTGTCTCAAGTGAACCCGGAACGGTCGCCTTGACCTCCTTCATACCTGCGGCAACGGTATCGGCAAAGCAGGTGGGAGCTTCGCATTCCTCGGAATACGCACCTCTCCATACACCATCAAGAAGGATTCGTTCTCTTGTCGTCATGGTAAATCCTTTCTCAATGCTTTTTATACAGCAAAAGCATTGACTTTTTACGTAAAATCTGCTACCATTTGAATATGGTCTGCTTCTCAGTCAAGTCCAAGGGAACGGAGATAATCGTAGCTCTTCTTGAGGCAGTCGAACGGATCCTCACCATAGCAGTTATCCTGCTCTACGTAAGCGTACTTCGTGCCTGCTTCGATGAACGCAGGAATTATCTCTTCGAAGTTAAGAACGTTGCCGCCACCGACCCATGACATTCTGCGTTCACCGGAGTCGGTCAGGTACATATCCTTGAAATGCACTACCGGCAGACGACCGGACAGACGCTTGATCTCGGGAATGACCTCGTAGCCGCCGAATTTTACCCAATACGTATCGAGAGTAAAGCACATCTCCTCGGGAGTGAAGAGCTCCGACAGAGCTTCCATGACGGTACGTCCGTCCTCGACCTTGCTCTCGTATTCCCAGTTATGGTTATGATACATGAACTGTGAGCCGAGGGCATGTATCTTCTGTGCGGCAGGCTTTGCCTCAGCGGCAAAGCCGGGAAGACCGGCAACTCCTCCGAAGAAGCCGCCTATACCGATATACTTACAGCCGAAGGTATTATGCTCCTCAACGACCTTTTCGGTATCATGAACGATACGGTCGTAGTTGAAGTGCGTAATGCCGCAGGTAAGACCGGTCGCCTTCAGCTGCTCTGCAAGCCAGTCGGCTTCGTAAGCGCAGGTTCCGGAGATCTGAACGGTGGTGTAGCCGATATCGGCGACTCTTTTCAGTGATTCCGAAAGCTCTTCGGGCGTTTTGCAAAAGTCACGAATAGTGTAAAACTGAGCTCCAATTTTCATTTTTCTGTCCTCCAATAGTAGAAAAACGTTATATTACGGATATATTATCCGACATTTTCAACGAATTGTCAATAGGTTTGAAAACTTTTTTATCATAAGCTGTCCATCCACTGCCACACAATTGGTTCAAATGGCTTAAACGTGCAGAAAACACACATGACAAAAACAGAGGTGAATAGAAATGTCAGGTCTCGATCTGATAAATGACAAAATGGCACGACTGCTCCACATGGGACTCGACCTGCTATGCCCTGCCATATGTCCGTTTTGCGGAGAGGCGGCAGGACAAAGATCGGAGCTATGTGCGAAGTGTACCGCGATATATCTTTCGGAGAGAAAAAGAAGCTGTCCGCAGTGTGGGCAGACTGTGGAGCGTTGCATCTGCGGGTGTGAGTTTTCAAGATACTCGAGAACTGTCATTGACGGAAGAACGCATCTTTCCCTTTCGTTCTACATGGGTTCACAAACAGCGCGCAACCACGACTATCTTACTGAGCAGATGATACTACAGCTAAAGGATCACGGACGCTTTGCTCGTTTTTTCGCAGATCGACTGTCTAACGAGGTCGAGCATCTGTTCGATTCGGCTGCAATACCTCTAAACGACTGGATACTGACGTACACTCCGCGCTCCATCGCCAATTTTACAAAAGCCGGTCTCGATCAGAGCGAGGAGGTCACAAGGTATATGTCACGTCGGCTGAAAATACCATGTGTGAAAACTTTTATAAAGGTCGAGGGAGAGGAGCAAAAGACACTCAGTGCAGAGGATCGTATGGTAAACGCCTGTACGACGCTCGTTCCGCGCAAAAAAGCCATCCGTAAAGGTGGAAAGTATCTGTTGTTCGATGATATCATAACGAGTGGTGCAACGGTCATAGCTGCCTCAAGACACCTTTATTTCTGCGGAGCGGCTGAGGTATTCCCGATCTCACTTGCACGAAGTATGCTAAAGAGATGAATATAGGTAAAAACGGTACGGACAATGATATCCGTACCGTTTTCGTATGTAGTTTATGTTTCAAAGACCAAGCTCATGCACGTTTCTTTCAACCACGGTCTTACGTAGCGCAGGTGAAAGGTTTATGAAATAATCGGAATAACCACCCACGCGGACGATCAGATCGCGGTGCTTCTCGGGATATGCAAGGGCATCACGCAGCTCCTCTACCGAAGTACACGTGACCTGTACCTGAATACCGCCAAGTGCGAAATAAGAGCTTACAAGTGAACGGAGTGCATCTCCGACGAACGATCTCGAGAGAGTAAGGTTCAGAACCGAAATACCGTCTGCAAGGTTCTGCGGAAGCTTTGCGGCACTCTTCAGCATTGCGGTCGGACCGTCAACTGCTTTTCCGCGAAGTGCGGCTATGGAGTCACAGGTAGGCTCTCCCTTTTTGCGACCGTCGGGAGTTGCGCCGACACGAAGTCCCTCGCTCTCGTAACGGAGGAACTGATGCTCCGTCAGGATATAAGCATCGATAAAGCTCTTCGGTTCTTTAGTACGATAGACGGTATAAACGCGCTTTGCGTAATCGGCGGCAAGTGCATCTGCCTCATCGTTATCCGTACCGAAGCAGGGACACTGCTCGAGCATCTTATAAAGTATCGGATCTTCTGCCGTGAGCTTTTCTATAAATTCTTCGGCGGTATACTGCTTTTTGCAAAAGACCAGCTCACGTATCGCCAGAAGTGAATCGACGGTATTGATAAGTCCGCTGTCAGACGACTGTGTCCACGTATAACGTGCGCCGCCCGCGTTGAAGTCCTTCCCTTTTTCGATACAGTCATCCGTAAACAGAGTACGTATCGGATTCGGCATATACTTTGCCATATAGTTGTAGCGTTCAACTATGGCATCGAGCTGTTCGTCGATCTGACGCTCGGTCTCGGTACACAGACCTTCGTAGAACTCCTCGAACGTTTCAGACTCGGCAAGATGTGCCTTCATGTACTGCTCAAGTATCAGAAGGAGCGGAATGTTATCGTCTGTACCTCCGGCGCGGGTGATACCCTGTAGGTTGGTCTCCGTACAGCCACAGCCGCAGAAAAGTGCAAGCTCCTCATCGGGAATATGCGGAAAACGTGCTTTCAGCATATCGTGAATACCGACGGCGTTATAGAACGCAGGATTACACGAGCCACACCTGATGTTCTCTATCGCAAGCTCCCACAGCTTATCGGGCATATCGGGAGTCGTCATCAGCTCGAGCATCGGACGGCGGCGGTTCTTTATCGCACGGACTGCCTGCTCTGTTATGGGATTATAGTTCACGCCGACCGTGCATGACCATGTGCCGGCAGCATCTATATTACCGAACAGCTCACCGATAACGTCGGTAAGGTCTTCTCCGCGGTACAGATGGATAAGTCCGTCATCAAGATAACCAAGGTTATCCGCACCGTCAAAATAAAATATCATATTCCATGCGACCAGACCCTCATAGTACGTTTCAGCCGGTTCAAACGGCACACGTGACAGTGCGTCTACCAGCTCAGTCGGTGCATTTACGGAACGAAGGTACTCGACACTGCGTTCAACGTAATTCTTCATTGCATCAACCAGATGAAGAAGACCATCGCGGAACTCGCCCTCCGGCTGTTTCTCGATACGCACTCGATACGAATTAAGACCCTCACGCACGATACGCTTGTAATTCGGTGCGGCATGTGTCCATCCGCCGGGATTTCGGCTTACAGCTTCAAATTCACGAAGTGCGGCTGCTGCTTCGTGGCTCTTACCCTCGAGCTTCCCCCAATCGGTCTGATAAGTGGTGGCAAACTGCGGAATGACCGCGCAGTCATAATCGTAAAATTTCGTCTTACACGGATAGAGACGCTCTCCTGCTTCATACGGTGCAGGACGGAGCGATTCAAAATATCGCGCATTTGCAAGTGCGTGCCGATAGAAATAGTCCTTTTCCGGTTCTTCGAACAAACCGGCAGCATACGGCTCTCCTATGCTGTAAAACAGTTCGGCAAGTTGATTCATAACAGATTCCTTTCCGGTGCAAGGTACATAATATGGAATTTAAGGTGACAGATTCCTTCGGAGTGGAACTCACGCTCAGATCTCACATTCCTTATTTTATACATATAACTTTAAAAAGTCAACCGCAGATGAAAAACTTTTCCCTATTTTTCAAAAAAAATTCGAGATCGCAGTCCGTCTTCAAAGGAAAAACTATTCTCAAGTACACGTGTACACTGTCCAATAAGCCGACCGTTTACAAGAGCACAAAGTATCGTACCGAGCTTTACCCCCTCAAAATGACCGAAGCCGAAGAAAATAAACGACAGTAGGATACCGATAGCACAGCTTACACAGTCGTACACTGTTTTCAGCTTGTGTATGTCGAGCGAATATTTCTCGGACGTTTCCTTGACAAACAGCTCGTAGACCTCCGGTGAGATATAGGTATGGAAGAACAGTGATACGCCGACGGCACAAAAAAGCATCCCGACAAGATAGAATATGATACGTACCAAGAGCGTTTCACACGGTATCACGGAAACGAAAAGCATAGTGACATCAAGGGTCAGACCGTAAAGGACCGCTGTTACAAATGAAAACAGGTATGAAACTTTGAAGCGTTTCAGAACTATGACAGTCAGTACGAGCAGTACAGCCTGTAAGGTGTATTCTGCCATACCAAAGGTGAAGAACGGATGTATGAGCGATAGCTTGCGGTATATCAGATATGCCGGTGCAACGACCATCGATACACCGAGGTCTGCCGCTTCCATAAAGGCTGTTCCGAGTGCGAGGGTGAGCATTCCGAAAACGTAGGAAAGCTCGGTATAGAATATGTGTTTTTTCTTCATGATTTCTCCGGAAAAACAGCTCTCGGACATTTGATAAAGAAATGCCGAAAGCTGTTTTTACAAATGTATTTGGTTTTGTATCTGTGTAGCCTGCTCTAACCCTCTATGCCGTATACGGGATACAGGTTCTTTTTAAGGGTCTTATTAAGAGCCTTTTCGATCTTCGCGTATTTGGAAGCGATATTGATATCGTTGCTCTGCAAGCACTGTCTTACAAAATAAGGTACTTGCTGGAACGCGTTTTCCGCGAACTGGAACGAGAAGTCGAAGTTACGTCCCGACATTACAAGATCGATCATCTCAGCCGTTGTCGGGTCGGAGGAATACTTACCCTTGAGTGCGGTATCGTAATAGGTGGGGTATACGGTCTTATAGCTTTCCGCGCAAAGAGCCTCGTATATGACACCGATAAATTCAAGGTTGTTTACGGCAGTCATCGGAACTGTGAAGACCGTGAATTTATCATCGGCGTTGGTAAGGTACTGCGACTGTGCTTCGTCCCACTTAGGATAAGGAATTATGCAATACGGATCTTCCATATCACGAAGCGCATCGAATGCTGCCTTGAAGCGTATCGGGGCGAACACGAGAGTTCCGTCTCTCATACGAGTCTCTTCCTCATATATCGTAGGATACTCATGGAAGCAGTTCGAGTCATAGTGCCAGCTACAAAGCTTTTCTACGATAGCGACCGTTTTGTCGGTCATAAAGGACATCTCTATTCCGTTGTCACTCGTTGTGCATATCGGCTGGTCAAATGCGGCAAGCCAAACGTCGGCAGCGTTCCAGATGGAATAGCCGAAGCCGTATACGTCTGTATCGTCACGAACTCCGTTACCGTCCACGTCGGTGTACATGGGGGACGTTATCTCGATAGCCTTATCGATAGTCCACTTTCCTTCCCTTACGAGAGAATACATATCATCGGCGGTATAGCCATACTGTTCTATAAGCGTTCCGTTGAAGAAGAACGCATGAGTATACAGCATAGACGTTATTGCAAGGTCGGAGCAGATCGCATAAAGGCGACCATTGATAGTAGCACTGTCGTTTGCAAGGCTGTTATGCCACGGCTTCTCGAGATCGATGTGAGGTACCTCGAGCCAATTCAGTACTGCGTTAGCGGAAAGTGCATTATACGCCAGAAAGTTGTACATACCGACGATATCGTATTCGTCAGTTCCGCTCTGAACGAGAGTTCCGACATAGCTTGCCGGAGTTGCGTGCATCTGACAGGTTATCTTCGTTCCGAAACGGTTCTCTATCTCGAGGTTACGGTTGTAGACCGCATCGTTGCAGGCATCACCGTTCAATTCCTCCGAAATTATCTCCGAAGAATAGTCAAAGCCATAGATCGCGCCGCCCTCGGTGGTAAGTACACGGAACTCCTGTCCTCCGTAATCTGCTTCCGGCAGATCATCGGATATCGAAGCGCGTGAGTCAACATCGTCAGACTCTGCCTCTGTTTCCTCCTCGACCGACGAAACAACGATCGTGTCGTTTTCGGTGGTCTCACCGCTTGTCGTGTCGTTATCACTGCACGAGGTAATGGTCGGTGCAAGCATCAACGCGGCAAGAAGCACTGCAAGTATTCTCTTTTTCATACTGCCATCTCCGTTCTTTTTTCTGTGTTTTCGATAGACCTACGGTAAAAAATCTTCTTCGACCGTAATTTTGTTCCTACACAACTATTTTATCACCATTATAAAGTAATGACAATAGAAAAAATACTCAAAATTCAAGTGTGCGTATCGGCGACCACATGACATATCGAAAAAATATGCTTCGCACACATTTACAAAATACACACACGGATATCCTTCACCGACAGTGTCAAATGAGAGAGGACTGCTCGGTCGTTGTGGGTCCGTTTATTATAAGTCGGTCGGGCTTTCCATCTACGTCAGGCACGAATTCCGCAGGGTCTATGCAGGTCATACGCGGATGTACGACCGTCATACTGTTATGACGATGATAAACGCAGATCATACGACTGCCGTCCTTGGAGTATGTAAAGCTATGATGTCCGACACCGTTTACGCTTTCGTTACGATGAAGTATAGGATTGCCCTCGTACTTTGTGAACGGGCCGAGGGGAGAATCCGACACGGCATAGCCGATAGCGTAATCTATGCTTCTGTAGTCGTTTGCGGAATAGGTGAGATAATATCTGCCGTTATGCTTGACCATAAACGGTCCCTCGGCTACAAGTCCCAGCTTGGTCTCCCATTCATCCGTTGCGGCTATCAGACGTTTTTCGGAGCTTTCGTCAAGTGTCATAGTTTCTTCGTCAAGGCGTGAGCCGTATATGACATTACCGCAGTCAAAACGAACGTAATAGAGATAGATAGTACCGTCATCGTCAACGAAAAAGTCTCCGTCAATGGCGTTTCGTTCACTGAGCCACTGCTTCTTTTCCTGACGGAACGGGCCGAGAGGAGAGTCCGCAACTGCGATTCCAAGATGTTCCTCAGAGGTATATACCATCCAGAACTTGCCGTTTCGATACATTATTTCGGGAGCCCAGAACCACTTCTCCCCCATTACATCCTCTTTACGCAGACAATAGCCACGGTCTATCCACTCGACAAGGTCGTCGGATTCGTGGACGTAATATCCGTCCGGTGCATCTGTGGAATACAGGTAATACTTACCGTCATGCAGTAAGATGAAGGGATCCGCTCCTTCACGTATGGGATTGAGATAGTTTTTTTTCATACCTTTTCTCCTTGATTTAAAATACTTTCGTTTACGTTATGCGTTCATTTGTGCCGCACTTCCGACATTATAGTGCGTATCTCGCGTGTGAGCATTCGACTGATCGTTTTATGTCCCTCACGAGTCGGGTGAAGCGGCTCCGGCGGTACCCAGCCTGTCGAATCTATATAGAACACGTTATCATCGTTTTCGCGGTTGAAGTCCTCGACTATAGTACGAAGCTCATTTGCCCACGCGCCACAGAACGGAGTAAGGACTATGATCGTTGAGCTTTGACTTCGTTCACGAACGATGGAAAGAAGTCTCGTATACTGTCTTGCAAAGACCTCCGCCGAGGCACCGCGGTCGTTCGTTCCGTGATTTATTACAATGATCTCCGCATTCGCACTCTCCATGGGGTGACCGTCACTGTAGTACGGATATGAGTCACATACCTCCGGAACGTTTCCGGCTCCCTTGCGCGTCGTGCCGAGACAGCCGTAGCCCATAATGATAGGTCTCATGTTTAAGCTCTCAGCGGTCAACCACGCATATCCTGCCGTCGAATCGTCCCAAAAGACCATATCGTTGCTTCCACCGTAATGCCGGTAGCGCGGTTCAACGTCTATGGATATGCCTTCGGTGATGGAGTCTCCCAAAAATTCGATACACCCTCGCTCATCAGGCGGGAGAGGTAAAAAGTCGTCCGCCTCGATACTACGCAAAGCTACCGCCGCTTCAAGTGGGGACATCCACCTTTCTTGCAGCTCAACGGAACCTTTCATGATCATACGGACGATATGTGAGCCGTCACCGACGGAGATGCGGATGAATGGGTCTACAGACGTTTCGAGTCTCGCACCGCCGTCAACGGCAATGTATATCCGCGGAAACGGCTGAACACACGCTTCTACATCAAACCCCAGTACGGCACATTCTCCGGAAAACGCAAACTCTATATAGCTTCCGTTAGCAGTCGAGACAGCCTCCGTCTCACCGACATTCCAACGTCCGGTATAACGGATAAGCTCCGAATTCGGTCTTACAATCATAGAATACCTCCGATCAGTATTAAAGCTCTCTGCATTTACTATATCACGTTTTCACACAAATTTCAAGAGATTTTTTACATTCCGCATAGGGCGTGTTTGAAAAAAGTCAATACGCACAGATAGCGGAGCTTTTTGCGCTATACTTCAGAATTTTCCCTTGAAATACGTGCGTATTCCTGCGGAAAAATTCTTCGTCTATCACAAAGATCTCTCGCTCCTGTACATATCTCCTTCTTTTTCAAACAACGCCTAGTAAAACTCATCTAAAAACGTTTTTTCCTTATTCATGACCCGAGTTCGGACTTATTTTACAAGGACTGTCTTGACAACTATGAACGTCCGTATTATAATTTATCGTAAATAAGATCACAGAACAGGAGAAGACAAAAATGTCAAAAAAGATATCCACTTCAAAGGCTCCGGCGGCAATAGGTCCGTACTCTCAGGCTATAGTCTGCGGCGATCTGCTGTTTACCTCCGGTCAGATACCGTTGAACCCCGAAAACGGTCAGATGGAGGGTACGAACGTCACCGAGCAGACCGAACGTGTCATGAAAAATCTCGATGCGGTCCTCACCGAAGCCGGTGCATCCTTTGATTCCATCGTAAAGACCACCTGCTTCCTCGCGGATATGTCCGACTTTGCCGCCTTCAACGAGGTCTACGCAAAGTATATCCCCTCCGCTCCCGCACGCAGCTGTGTTGCCGTAAAGGCTCTGCCAAAGGGGGCACTCGTTGAGGTCGAGGTCATCGCCGAGCTGAACTGACCTATATGCACTGTGTTAGAATAGACGCTCAGAGCAAGAAAGGACAACTCGATATGGACAAAAGAATGGTCGGAAAATGGTGTGCGGATGATGCGACCATAAATATCTTTGACGAAATACCGCTTCGCATGAAAATGTCCTTTTCATCGAGCGGATACTACAACTTTGACCCTAACTGTGTCTACGAAAAAGACGGCTACCTCTGCTACGAGATAAACGATGAGTATTTTCGTATGGTATACCATGTCCGATATTCCGACGGTAGGTTAGAGGGCTTCTATACTCAGCACGGAAGATCGACTCCGATAGTATACGAAAAGGTCGATGACGTTCCGGAGGACTTGCCGGAGGTCTATCGTCCGAGTGAGGTCTACGTCCCCGGCTCGGAGCAAACGAGACACGAGGTACTACAGCAGTATGCGGAATACGACAGAAATGATGACTGTGATTGCACCGACATCTTCGTCCTGAACGAAGATGCGCCGGAGATACTCGAAAAGTACGGCTATTCCGAATTCATGAACGGATACACCTCGGAAAAGGACGAGACCGTGTTCCGTATTCTCGATTTCGTGTGCGACCATTTCGGTCACAACGGCTCTGCCGGTATGGGAAGCGGAAGGAGCATTGCCGAGCTTGTCGAATTTGCGGAGGGCAACGACCACAAGTCGAACTGTCGCGGTCTTGCCATGCTTCTGGCTTCTCTGCTGCGCTTAAACGGCATCAAGGCGCGTCACATCACCTGTATGCCGTATGAAGAACCGTTCTCGGATTGTCACGTTGTGGTCGATTGTCTCATGCCGTCCGGCAAACGGATAATGCTTGACCCGACATGGAGACTGTACCTCAGCGACAGTGCAGGCGAATTCGTATCGCTTC
>CAYSKU010000016.1:0-3498 GCA_964431775.1 uncultured Ruminococcus sp.
ATGTCACACGACAATGACATTTGTACAGATTCGGGTCGTTACGTCAGCAGACAGACCTGCACCAATAACATTGTCGTGGGATATCGTGCAACCCAAACTTCACGAACGCCGATTCATGTCCGGCGGCTCAGCCGCCCACAAAGACCTTGCTTTTTTGGGGGAGAGGGTATATAATAATGAGGTAAGAATTTAGTGTTCGGGAGAATTATCGATGATCGATATAGTATACGTTTGTCCGGAGTTCGTCGTTGCGTATAAGCCGAGGGGAATGCTCTCCGAGGGGGAGTTTCCGACTGCAATATCGGAGGCACTGCGTGAGTCCGGCGCGGACGGTGCGGACGGTGAGCTGTTCACCGTGCATCGCCTCGACCGCACCACCGCAGGGCTGATGGTCTATGCGCGGACAAGGTCGGCGGCGGCAGAGCTTTCCGCGTATATCGCAAACGGCGATTTTCATAAGACGTATGTCGCATTCGTGACCGCCGACCCGTCACTTCCGCCGTCCGGTGAGCTTCGCGACAGGCTGTTCTTCGACAGACGGCACGACAAGTCCTACGTTGTCGATGCACGTCACGAGCGGCGCGGCGCGAAGGAGGCGGTGCTGACCTACGAGACGGTCGGGGTCTTCGACCTTGACGGTGTTAAGGTGACGAAGCTCCTCGTCTATCCGCAGACCGGACGTTCGCATCAGATACGTGTGCAGCTCGGGAGCAGACGTTCGCCCCTCCTCGGGGACGGAAAGTACGGCAGTCGCGTGAAGTATCCGTATGCCGCGCTCATCTCCTGCGGTCTCCGCTTCGGCAAATGGACGTTCGAGCTTGACACCGAAAAGCTCGGTGTGTAGGCGGCGGTCTCGTACCGCCGCATTCTCCCCACCGTCGTGGGTCATCTCTCAAGCTCGGCTTCAAGTGCGCCGATGTCTGCGTTCTCCTTCGGTCGGCAGAGCCGACAGCTCCCTCACGAAGGGAGGCTCGACTACGTGTAGCCGATACCGTGCGGTCTGCACTACTGTTTTTTTATTATGAGAAAAAAAGATAATGTAATTCGACTTTGGGCGATAGCTGTCGCCTACATCGCCATCGCGCTGACCTATACAGGTCGTCTCCTGTATCTACAGGTGTCCGGTCAGGACTACTACTCCATGTCAACGCCCTCGCGAACGTACAGCCGTACCGTCACGCTACAGGCTCAGCGCGGTGAGATCTTCGACCGCAACGGAAACGTCCTCGTCTCAAACGATTATTCCTATGATATCGCTCTCGATTACGCTTCCCTCCCTGCAAGTGAGCGTGAGAGCAACGACATAATGATCGCCCTCGTCGATGCGGCTCGTCTGCACGGTCTCTTTGACCATGTGGTCACGCCGCGCCCCTCCCTCGAGGTGACTGCCGAAGCCGGTGTCGGTCTGTCCTACTACATGGACAGCTCCTTTACCGAAACGGCACGCGGCAGAAGGTACAAAAAGCTCATCGATGAGCTGAACGTCCCCGAGGATGCTTCCCTCGAGGAGCAGGCGGAGGCTCTCCTGCTCCACTACGAGATCGCCGAATGGGACAGTGACACCGAGTCGCTCGTATACAGCTACACGTTCGAGTCGTGCGCCCTCCTTCTCGAGCTTCGGCTCGACATGGAGCTGTCCGGCTTCTCGAGCGTTTCGCCCTATACGCTCATAGAGGATGCCGACCTCGCGCTCCTCACGACCGCAAAGGAGTCGTGTCCGCGTGGTATGCTCGTGCAGGTCTCGGCGGAGCGTGTGTACAACTACCCGGGCTACGCCTCGCACATACTCGGTCGTGTCGGAAAGATACCCGACTCAAAGCTCGACTACTACACGGAGCTTGGGTATCCGATGGATGCGATCGTCGGTATCGATGGGGTCGAGCAGGCGTTTGAGGAGTATCTGCGCGGTGTGGACGGTGAGCTTCGGATAACCGAGGACACCTACGGAAACATCCTTTCGACCGAGGTGACGAAGGAGCCTGTCGCAGGACACGACGTATATCTGACCATCGACATCGAGATGCAGATGGTCGCGGAGCGTGCGCTTGCGGAGAACAT
Organism: uncultured Ruminococcus sp.; assembly: GCA_964431775.1. Lineage (GTDB taxonomy): Bacteria > Bacillota > Clostridia > Oscillospirales > CAG-272 > UMGS1696. Next base: position 2,059 of record CAYSKU010000016.1, read on the forward strand.
ATTCCGTATACGTGAGGAGGCGCAATGGTCGGGACCCCTGTCGGGTGAGGATGCGTCTGCCGGTGCTATGACGGTCGTTGACGTTGACACGGGGGAGATACTTTCGATATGCTCGTACCCGACCTACGATCTTTCGCGGTGGAACGAGGATTATGCGGTGATCAGCACCGCAGAGCCGGAGCCGCTGTTCAATCGTGCGCTCTACGGAACGTATGCCCCCGGCTCGACGTTCAAGGTCGGGGTCTCGGTCGCCGCGCTCGAGGAGGGCATAATCGAAAAGGACACGTACATCGATGCACAGGGTATATATATGTACTACGCGGATGCCGGCTACACGCCGCGCTGCTGGCTGTACCTTTTGACGGGGCAGTCGCACGGACCGATAAACGTGGTCGAGGCGATACAGGAGTCGTGCAACTACTTCTTCTACGACGTAGGTCGTCGGCTGACGATATCGAAGATGAACGAATACTGCAAGTACTACGGTCTCGGTGAGCCGACAGGTATAGAGCTTCCCGAGAAGGTAGGTATCCTTGCGGGACCGGATTATCGAGCGGACAACGGACTCAACCAATGGAGTCCGGGTGACACTCTACAGGCGGCGATCGGGCAGTCGGACAATCTGTTCACGCCGTTACAGCTGAGCGTATATCTGTCAACGATACTGAACGGCGGCACGAGGTACAGCGCGCACCTGTTATATCGGGTACAGAGCTACAGCGGCGAGGTGATATATCAAAACGAGCCGACGGTGGTAAGCAAGCTCGATATAGCGGACGACATACTTGAGACTGTGCGAGAGGGTATGCGCGGAGTTATGGACAACGGCTCTGCGGCGAGCGTCTTCTCGGGCTACGCGATACCGGTCGGTGGCAAGACGGGAACGGCGCAGGTCTCCGACAAGAAGAGTGACAACGGTGTAATGACGGCGTTTGCGCCCTTTGACGATCCGGAGATCGTTATATCGTGCATAATCGAGCAGGGCTCGGGCGGTACCGAGGTCGGCTACTCTGTTCGCGACGTCTTCGACTACTACTTCCGCGACCTGATCGGCTGACCCGGCGGTCTGAGACCGCAAGCATGAAACGGCGGCGGTCTGAGACCGCAAGCATGAAACGGCGTTCGTGAAGTTTGGGTTGGAAGATAACCCACGACAATATTATGTGTGCAGGTTTATTATAATGCGTTCTCCTTCCACCGCTTGCGCGGTCCCCCTCCCTCCCGGAGGGAGGCTCAACGTGCAACCAAAGCTAACATCAACCTACTACGTGCAGTCTGCACAAGCCGATCCGTCAGCGGACAGACCTGCACAAATGATATTGTCGTGGGATCGCTTCAAGCTTCAACTGAAATAACGCCGACTATGCCTGCGGCGTCACGCCGCCCCGTCAGCGGACAGACCTGCACAAATGATATTGTCGTGGGATCGCTTCAAGCTTC
>CAYSKU010000016.1:3598-18998 GCA_964431775.1 uncultured Ruminococcus sp.
ATATTGTCGTGGGATCGCTTCAAGCTTCAACTGAAATAACGCCGATGACTGCCTGCGGCGTCACGCCGCCGGTCGGCACAGGACAAAATAATTTTTGAGTGATACGATACTATGAATAATAACGATATCGAGCAGTCCCCTGCTCTGCCAACGATACTCGAGCGTCTGGAGGCTCTGTATCCCGAGGCGATATGCTCCCTTGAATTCGGGGGCGACCCGTGGCGGCTCCTCGTCATGGCACGTTTGTCCGCGCAGTGTACGGACGAGAGGGTGAACCTTGTGTCTGTGCCGCTGTTCGAGCGTTATCCGACCGTGTACGACATGGCTTCGGCTGACGTTGCGGACGTTGAAGCTATAATTCGTCCGTGCGGCTTATACCGAACGAAAGCAGAGTCCGTCTGCCGTTCGGCACAGCTCATAGTCGAGCGGCACGGCGGTCGTGTTCCCGACACGATGGAGGAGCTTCTCACCCTCCCCGGGGTCGGAAGAAAGATCGCGAACCTCGTTCTCGGGGACATATACGGTATCCCCGGGATAGTTGCGGATACGCACTGCATACGTATCAACGGTCGGCTCGGCTTTTACGATGAGTCGGTGAAGGATGCGGCGAAGGTCGAGCGGATACTTTCGGAGAAGATACCGCCGGAGCAGCAGTCGGCGTACTGCCACCGCATGGTGCTGTTCGGGCGTGAGTACTGCACCGCACGCTCTCCCCGTTGTGCCGTCTGTCCGCTACGATCCCTCTGTAAGCGGGGCGGGTCGGCTGACCCGGCGGTCTGAGACCGCAAGCATGAAACGGCGTTCGTGAAGTTTGGGTTGGAAGATAACCCACGACAATATTATGTGTGCAGGTTTATTATAATGCGTTCTCCTTCCACCGCTTGCGCGGTCCCCCTCCCTCCCGGAGGGAGGCTCAACGTGCAACCAAAGCTAACATCAACCTACTACGTGCAGTCTGCACAAGCCGATCCGTCAGCGGACAGACCTGCACAAATGATATTGTCGTGGGATCGCTTCAAGCTTCAACTGAAATAACGCCGATGACTGCCTGTCGGCTCAGCCGACCCGTCAGCGGACAGATCTGCACAAATAATATTGTCGTGGGATCGCTTCAAGCTTCAACTGAAATAACGCCGATGACTGCCTGTCGGCTCAGCCGACCGGATGATCGTTTGCGGTCTCGGACCGCTCAACTATAGGAGTATTATATATATGGATAATTTCGATATCCCGACTCCGGTCGGGTTCGCGCTCGACCGACTGCATGAGTCGGGCTTCCCTGCTTACGTCGTCGGCGGCTGTGTCCGCGATCACCTGATGCACCGTACCCCCGGCGACTACGATATCACCACCGCCGCGACCCCCGAGCAGACGATCGCCGTCTTCGCCGACTGCCGTGTCGTCGAGACCGGTCTTCAGCACGGTACCGTCACCCTCGTGCGCGGCGGTATGAACATCGAGATCACTACCTACCGCGTGGACGGTGCGTATCGCGACGGTCGTCACCCCGAAAGCGTTACCTTTACGGACGACCTCGCCGAGGATCTCTGTCGGCGCGACTTTACGGTAAATGCCATGGCGTATTCCCCCGAAAAAGGTATCATCGACCTGCACGGCGGTATGCGCGATCTGAAAAACAAGACCATTTCGTGTGTCGGGAGCGCGGAAAAACGCTTCCGTGAGGACGGGCTTCGCATACTTCGTGCGCTCCGCTTTGCCGCCGTCCTCGACTTTACCCCCGATGCAGAGTGCGCCGAGGCTGTCCACCGTCTGTCGCCGCTCCTCTCCGCGATCTCGCGTGAGCGCGTGTACGCGGAGCTGACCAAGCTCCTCTCCGGTGTCGCCGCGCCGCGCATACTTCGCGAATATCCCGACGTCTTCGCGCTCCTGTTCGACATCGATCGCGCTGTACTCGACACGCGGCTGACCTCCGCTCGTCTCCTGCGTATGCACGAATTTGTCGAGGGCTACGGTGCAGCGTTCAAGCTTGACAAACGTGCGATGGGGTATGCCCTGCTGTTTTCGGAGGTCGATGAGGGCGATCAACGCCGCCTGATGCAGTCCTTGAAGCCGTCACGTGACGAGCGGAGCGCGGTCGAGCTGCTGCACAGGCTCGGAAATATGCCCGAGGCATTTTCGGAGGAGGGTGCGCCTGCGCCGACGGTCTACGCCGTCAAGCGGCTGATGAACGTGGGCGGCGACTACTTCCCCGACAGTGTTGCCGTGTATAAATATTCATGCGGCACGATGGACGAGACGGCTGCCGCGGAGGTCGTGCGTATCGCCCGTGAGGTGCGTGAGTCGGGGGCGTGTGTACGTCTGACGGAGCTTCAGGTGAGCGGTGAGGATATGGTACGTCTCGGACTGCGCGGTGCGGAGATCGGTCTGGAGCTGAAACGGCTCCTCGAGCTGGTCATGCGTGACGTTCTGCCGAACGAGCGTGAAGCGTTGCTTGCAGAGGTCGGACGAGAGTGACGGAAAGACTCTTTTGGAAAAGTATATTTATACGGAAAACGGTGAATGGCTATGGATAAAAAGAAGAACGATACGAAAAGGTCGCGCACACCCTGTGAGACGTGTATGCATTATGACGTGATCGACGAGGACGGTACGCTCGGCTGTACCATCGACCTTGACGAGGACGAGGCGTATCATTTCAGAATGGAAAATAACGGATGTCCGCACTATAGGTTCTACAACGAATATCTGTCGGTCAGAAAGCAGAACTGACGGACTGTGTATAAAAAATAAACATTACTGTAGGGTGGTGAAGCGATTGAGCGCGACAGGAAGCGGAGGTATCTTGGCACTTTCCGAACGGCGAAGGGTGCATATAGTGAATCCTGCCTCGGGGGCGTTTGGCAGACGGCGCGGCGCGGAGCTGCTTCGTTCGGTGACGGAGGCGGCTGAACGTGCCGGAGATGAGGTTATAAAAAGTCAACATAGCGGTCACATAGAGGAGCTGGTCGGAGAGGTGTGCGTGCGCGATCCGTTCGCGCACCTTATCGTCTACGGCGGTGACGGAACGGTCGGTGAGGCGGTCAACGGTATCATGAACGCAGGTGCAGGAGGGACTGCTTCGTTTTCGATAGCTCCGATGGGGAGCGGAAACGATCTTGCGAAATATGTGAACGATCCGGCACATTTTGCGCCGAATGTGCTTCATCCGCTCGATGCGATCCGTGTGGATCACGGAAATAACACTCGATATTTCGTCAACATGATGAACATCGGGTTCGACTGCAATGTGGTGAAGGAGACGTACACTCTAAAGAAAAAGCCGCTCCTGCATGGCAGTGCGGCGTATATCGCAGGGGTCGTGAAGGTACTCGTTCGAAAGAAGACGTTTCGCGCAAGGCTGCTGCTCGAGGATGTCGAGGTCGTTGAGGATAACAAAAGGTTGACCTCCGAGACGTTCGAAACGGACGTTCTGCTGACTGCCGCCGCGAATTCGTGCTACTGCGGAGGTGGGTTTCGTGCCGCTCCGCTCGCTCTGCCGGACGACGGTCTGATGGACGTTCTGATAGTAAAGAGCATATCACGTCTCTGCTTCGTGTCCCTCGTCGGGGATTACCATGACGGGACGTATATGTCCCCTGACGGTGTGATGGACGAGCGGTTTGGCAAAATATTAACATATCGCAGATGCCGCAGGCTCACGCTGTGCGGTGCCGAGACATACTGCGTTGACGGTGAAGTCTTTGACGTGATGGGAGACTCTCCCATTGTCGCGGAGGTCGTGCCGCACGGGCTTCTGTTCGCGCCGCTTCTATGACTGACGTTTGCGCGGTATCAGCGCGACGATCACGACGACTAATGCGACGGCGATAATGATCGCGACGATGACGGAGACAAGGCTCGAGCCGTCGTGTGTCGCGCTGTCGGTGACGGTGTCGGGAGCTGCGGCGGTGCTTTCGTCGGTCTGCGGCGGCTCGGCGGCGGTGACGTCCTCGGTCGGGACGTTCTCTCCGACTGTGCTGCTCGAGGTCGGCTGACCCTCCGCTTCGGCGGTGCAGGTGACGTAGGTGTGCGGCGGTACTGCCGCTGTGGTTGTGGGGGCGTAGACTGCGAAAATGAAGAGTGCCGCAAGCAGGACGGCTGTAGTGTGAAGAAAACGGTTCATGTGTACTTCCCTTTCGGTTTTTGTGATGTGCTATTATTGCACCCCGTGGGGGCGTTTATTCACGCTTGCGCCGATCTCCGAAATATCATAAATATACAATATCATGATAAAATATACGTTTCCGTCCGCGGTGGACGAAATGGAACAAACAGCTGATCGAAATGGAAAAATAAAGAAAAATGATGCGTAGAGGAAATGACTGATGGATACAAAACGATTTACAAAAAATGACAACGGTTTCGTTTGCGAGAGCTGTGGTGCGACAGTTGAGCCGCTTCGGTATACGTCGCGCAACCACTGCCCGAGGTGCCTATGCTCCCTGCACCTTGACGTAAATCCGGGTGACCGTGCGGCAGGGTGCGGCGGTATCATGGATGCGGTGTTCGCCGAACCCGATGCGAAGCGCGGCTTCATCGTGACGCACCGTTGCAGGAAGTGCGGTGAGCTTCGGCGAAACAAGGCGGCGGCGGACGATGACCGCGATCGTTTGATAGAGCTTACGGCGAACCACTGAGGTGCGTAACGGGTCGGTTGGTACTATATTAATGAAGGAAACAAAGTGAGATAGAATAAAATGGAAATGCTTGAACGGACGGAGATGCTCCTCGGACGTAGTGCCGTCGAGCGGCTCGGCAGGGCGCACGTTGCCGTGTTCGGTGCCGGTGGGGTCGGCGGTCACGCTATCGAGGCGTTGGTGCGCTCCGGTGTGGGTGAAATTACAATTGTAGATATGGATACCGTGTCGGTATCGAACATAAATCGTCAGGTGTTCGCGACGACGAAGACGGTCGGAATGGCGAAGGTCGAGGCGGCTGAGCTGCGGATACACGAGATATGCCCCGACTGCGTGGTGCACGGGCTTCGTCTGCGGTATCTGCCGGAGGTGGAGTTTGACTTTACAAAATTCGACTACGTTATCGATGCTATCGACACGGTCGCCGGAAAGGTCGCGATAGCGGAGCGTTGCACGGCGGCGGGAGTTCCCGTGATCTCGGCGATGGGGGCAGGAAACAAGCTCGATCCGACCAGGTTCGTCGTGACCGACATATATAAAACATCGGTCTGTCCCCTTGCGGCGGTGATGCGGCGTGAGCTGAGGAAGCGCGGAGTACCTCGTTTGAAGGTGGTATACTCGACCGAGGTGGCGTTGAAGCCGTTATTTCAGCCGGAGGATGAGGCAATTGAGGGAGAAAACGGCATGAGCGGTGAAGATGCGCCTGTAAAGAGACGTGCGACACCTGCATCGTCGGCGTTCGTGCCGTCGGTGTGCGGACTTATCATAGCCGGTGAGGTGGTGCGTGAGCTTAGCGGAGTAGGGCTTGACGGAAGCGGAAGAGATGAGTAAGAACGGTGGCGGTATGGTGGATATGGAAGAAAAAAGCGAGGTCGTGCGCGATCCCGCGATGAGTACGCAGAAAAAGTTCCGGCGCGAGATCTGGACGCCGTTCGTTGCGGCGGTGAAGCAATACGAGCTGATCTCGGAGGGAGATCGGATAGCTGTATGTATGTCGGGCGGAAAGGATTCCGCACTGTTGGGTGTATTGATGAAGCTTTTGCACCGATGGTCGGACGTGCCGTTTGAGGTGGAATACATAGCGATGGATCCGGGGTACACGCCGGAGAATCGCGAAAAGCTCCTTGCGAACTGTGAAAAGCTGGAACTTCCGGTGCATCTGTTCGAAACGAAGATATTTTCGGTAGCGGCGAAAACGGAGAAGAATCCGTGCTATCTGTGTGCGCGTATGCGACGCGGACACCTGTATAATTATGCAAAAACGCTCGGGTGCAACAAGATCGCGCTGGGGCATCATTTTTCGGACGTTATCGAGACGACACTGATGGGTATGCTATGGGGGGCGCAGCTACAGGGGATGCTTCCGAAGCTGCACAGCACGAATTACGAGGGGATGGAGCTTATCCGACCGCTCTACAAGGTACACGAGGATGCGATCGTGGCGTGGGCGCGGTACAACGAGCTGTCGTTTCTGCAATGCGCGTGCATCATGACGGAGCGTGCTGAGGTGGACGAGAATGCATCGAAGCGGCGAGAGACGAAGGCTCTGATACGTGAGCTGAAGAAGACGAATCCGGACGTTGAGAAGAACATTTTCAACAGCATCCATCACGCGAACATCGACACCCTTGTCTCCTACAAGCTGGACGACGTCATGCACTCCTTTTTAGACAACTATTAGGCGGTCTGAGACCGCAAGCATGAATCGGCGTTCGTGAAGCTGAGGTTGCACGATAACCCACGACAATTTTATATGTGCAGAGGTGTCCGCTGACGTTTTGGCGGCGGTCTGAGACCGCAAGCATGAATCGGCGTTCGTGAAGCTTGGGTCGGGAGATATCCCACGACAATGCTATATGTGCAGATCTATTGTAACGCATTCTCCTTCAGTCGCCGTTGTCGCCGTAAGCGGCGACCGCGACAGCTCCCTCCCGGAGGGAGCCTCAACGACCGCTTGACCGGATCTGCACCAAATAATATTGTCGTGGGATATCTTTCGGTCTCAACTGAAATAACGCCGATTCATGCCTGTCGGCTCAGCCGACCGCCCAAATTACATTGTCGTGGGATGTCTTTCAATTTCAACTGAAAGTGCGCCGATGCCTGTCCGCGGTCTCAGACCGCCGCCGATGCCTGCGCCCCGCCTCAGGCGGGATTTTTGTTTGAAGAAAATATCGAAATAGGGTTGAATTTTCATGAGAGGTGTGATATACTATTACAGTAAAGAGCATAAGTAGTATAGGAGAGTGGGCAAAAACAGTCCACTCTCTTGGTTTATCAGAGATCTGAGGTATTATGAAACAAAAGAAAAGCATCGCGGATACCGTCCGCGATATCGCAGAGCCTCTCGCCGCTTCCTTCGGCTTCCTCATCTGGGACGTCGAGTACGTCCGTGAGGGCGCGGATATGATACTCCGTATCACTATCGATTCGGATAAGGAGGGCGGTATAGATATCAACGACTGCGAAAGGATGCACCGCGCTATCGATCCCCTCCTTGATGAGGCAGATCCCATCGAGGATGCCTATATGCTCGCCGTCTCCTCCCCCGGAGTCGAGCGTACCCTCACGCGCCCCGAGCATTTCGAGCGTATGCGCGGCTCGGACGTGAACCTTAAATTCTTCGCCGCCTCCCCCGAGACCGGCGGCTCAAAAGCCCTACGCGCCACACTTGTCGGTCTCATCGGTGACGATATCGTCGTCGAACAGAACGGTGAGGAAAAGCACTTTCCGAAAAAGTCCGTCGCAAAATGCGAAACGGTCTTCGATTGGTAAGTCCCACGAGCGCAGCATAACGCAGCGTAAACGAAACAGTAATATAATAATTGAAAGGCATGGACGAATGTCATGAATTCAGAGCTTTTTGAAGCACTCGAGCAGCTTGAGAAGACCAAGGGTATTCCGGTCGATTATATGCTCGAAAAGGTCGAAGCGGCTCTCGTGTCCGCGTTCAAAAAGGAATACAACAGCGCGGCTGTCAGAGTGGACATAAACAGAGAAAAAAAGGAAGTTCGTATGTTCCGCCGCCGCACGGTCGTTGAGGAGGTCACAGACCCGAAGTCCGAGATATCCTACGAGGATGCTCAGGCGATCAGCCGCAGATATGAGCTCGGCTACGTCATCGAGGACGAGGTCAACACGAAGACCCTCGGTCGTATCTCCGCTTCCGCCGCAAAGAACGTCATAAAGCAGGGTATACGCGAAGCCGAAAAGAGCAATATCGCCAAGGAATACGACAAAAAGCGTGAGGAGGTCATTACCGCCCTCGTCGTAAAGCGTGACGAGGCTACCGGTGACGTTGAGGTCGATACCGGTACGAGCGTAGTCGCTCTCCCGAGAGCCGAGCAGATCCCGGGTGAGGAGCTGTACGTCGGCGATCGTATCCGCGTGTTCATCACCGAGGTCAACCACGACCACAGCGCGGAGTTCGACAACAGACCTGCCGCAACTCTCTCCCGTATCCACCCCATGATGATCAAGCGTATGTTCGAGCTCGAGATCCCCGAGATCGCCGCCGGTATGGTACTCGTAAAGAGCGTTGCACGTGAGGCAGGCTCGAGGACCAAGATCGCCGTCTTCTCACGCGATCCCGAGATCGATGCCGTGGGTGCTTGTATCGGTAGCCGCGGTATGCGTATCACCGGTATCGTCGAGGAGCTGCGCGGTGAGAAGATCGACGTAATACAGTTCTCCGAAAAGCCCGAGGAATTTATCGCCGCCGCTCTCTCCCCTGCCGAGGTGCTTGAGGTCGAGTTCGACGGCGAACGCAGTGCGACCGTCCGCGTCTCCGGCGATCAGCTCTCCCTCGCTATCGGTAAGGAGGGACAGAACGTCCGTCTCGCCGCAAAGCTCACCGGCTGTAAGATAGACATAAAGGGTACTAAGCCGAATCCCTGAGGCGGTCTGAAAGGAACGCTCGCGGAGACGCTTCAAAAACGACTCGGAAAAGGAGAGTGAACGCTATGGCTGAAACGAAGCCGAAGCCGCAATCAAAGAAAAAGATACCGGAACGCCGCTGTGTCGGCTGTCAGGGAACGTTTCCTAAAAAAGAGCTGCTCCGCGTAGTGCGCTCCCCCGAGGGCGTGATCTCCATCGACTTCACGGGCAAGAAGTCCGGACGCGGTGCGTATGTCTGCCAGAAGGAGACCTGCTTCAAAAAGGCTCGTAAGTCCGGCATACTTCACCGCGCTCTCGAATGTGAGATCGCGGAGGAGATATACGAGGAGCTCGAAAAGGAGATACGTATCTCCGAAGAAAAAAATTCCTGATCGGAGAAGCAATTGACTATACAAAGGCTTGATAATATGATCGGTCTGTGCCGCGCCGCAGGAGGCGTTACCACGGGCTTCGACTCCGTTCTGACCGAGGTCAGACGCGGCAGAGCCGTCTTCGTGCTGATCGCGGACGATGCCTCGGAGCGCACGGTAAAGCAGCTACGCGACAAATGCGCTTTCTATAGCGTCCCCTGCTTTTTCGCAGGTATGTCGGCGGAGCGGCTCTCCGACCTGCTCGGCAAACGCTCGCTTTGCGTTCAGGCGGCATTTACGGGGCGTGGTCCCTGCCGTCCTCTGCTCGAGCTGCTGAGGGAGCGGAGCGCGCGGGAGGTGCGGGGAGTGCAGACCGAGGAAACGGCTACAGAAGCAGAAAAAACAAAAGCAGATGAGGCTACGGCCACGTCCGATGACCGAAACGATATTAACGATATTGAAGATAATATCATTCGAAGCAGTAACGAGAATACCGCGAACGCACCGCGCCGCGCTGCGTCATCACGGGACAGATACAAACAGAAAGGATGATAGCGGATGGCAGCAAAGCAAACATCAAATATAAAGGTGAACCAGCTTGCGAAGGACCTCGGCGTTAAGGCGAAGGAGCTGTGTGGTGAGCTTTCGGAGCTCGGTATCACAGTCAAAAGTAATTCGGCAGCCCTCGCACCCGAGGAGCTGAGTCTCCTGTTCGAGCGGCTGACGGCAAAGGCGCAGATAAAGGATATCGACGGCTACGTGGACGGTAAGACCTCCATCACCATGCCGGAGTCTCCCGAGGTGCGTGAGGAGCGGGAAAAGCGTATCGCCGAGGAGAAAAGACGTGCGGAGGAGGAAGCCGCACGTATTGCCGAGGAAGCACGTCTCGCGGAGGAAAAGCGTATCGCCGAGGAGAAGAAGCGTGCGGAGGAAGAGGCACGTATTGCCGAGGAGCGGCGCATCGCGGAGGAAAAGAAGCGTGCCGCAGAGGAAGCCGCACGTCTCGCGGAGGAAGCACGTATAGCAGAGGAAAAAAGACGTGCCGCAGAGGAAGAGGCACGTATAGCAGAGGAAAAAAGACGTGCCGCAGAGGAAGAGGCACGTATTGCCGAGGAAAAGAGACGTGCCGCCGAGGAAGAAGAAAGACGTGCAAGAGAAGAGGCACGTATCGAAGAAGAACGTAAGCGTGTCGAGGAAGCCGCACGTGCAGCCGAGAACACGGAAAACAACACAGATCAGCAGGAAGTGCAGGGGCAGCGTATGCAGGATGGACAGCAGAGCAGACCGGGAAACGGCTCAAATAACAATTCCGGCGTAAACAATAACGCCGAGCATGATCGTCAGCAGAATCAGAACCGTACAGACCGCACCAGAACGGGCGACCGTCAGCAAGGCGACCGTCAGGGACAGGGCGGCAATCGCTCCGGTGCAGACCGCAGAGACGGTCGTCCGGTCGGCGAACGCCGCGACAACCGTGACAACCGCGACAGTCGTCCGAACGACGGACGTCAGGGACAGAGCGGCGAACGCCGCGACAACCGCGACAACCGCGACAGCCGTCCGAACGACGGACGTCAGGGACAGAGCGGCGAACGCCGCGACAACCGCGACAATCGCGACAGCCGTCCGAACGACGGACGTCAGGGACAGAGCGGCGAACGTCGCGACAACGGAAGCGGCAACGTACAGAAGAAGCCTGCCGCACAGCCGCAGGTACAGGGCGAAGCGAAGAAGCGTACAGGTCAGACCCGAGTAGTCGATACACGAGGAGGCTCTGTAGACCTTTCGAAGTATGACGAACGTCTTGACACGTTCACATCGGGTATAGACGATTCGCAGTCGAACAAGCAGAAGCTCAAGAAGCAGAACCAGAGAGGCGAGAATCGCGGTACGGGCAAGAAGTCTGACAAGGAACGTCAGGCTATGGAGAAGCTCCGCCGCAGCAACGCCGAAAAGATGAAGAAGGCTCCGTTAAAGATCACGATACCGGACGAGATCACGGTCAGTGAGCTTGCACAGAGGCTCAAGATCAAGGAAGCGGAGTGCGTAAAGCGACTCATGCTCATGGGCATGATGGTGACGGTCAACCAGGTCATCGACTTTGACACGGCGTTCCTCGTTGCAGACGAGCTTGGCGCACAGGTGACACGTGAGGTGAAGGTGACGATCGAGGAGAAGCTGTTCACGGAGGCTGAGTCCTCCGAGGAGGAGCTCGTACCTCGTGCGCCTGTCGTATGTGTCATGGGACACGTTGACCACGGTAAGACCTCGATACTCGACGCTATCCGTCACGCACACGTAACTGCCGGAGAGGCAGGCGGTATCACGCAGCACATCGGTGCGTACCGCGTGAACCTCGGCGAGCAGGGAATAACGTTCCTCGACACCCCCGGACACGAGGCGTTCACCGCTATGCGCGCACGCGGCGCACAGTGTACCGATATAGCTATACTTGTAGTTGCCGGAGATGACGGCATCATGCCGCAGACGGTGGAGTCGATCAACCATGCGAAGGCGGCGGGGGTAGACATCATCGTTGCGATAAACAAGATGGATAAGCCGACCGCGAACGCGGAGGCTGTCATGACGGAGCTGACGAAGTACGAGCTCGTTCCGGAGGAATGGGGCGGTGACGTTATCTGCGTACCGGTCTCGGCGCACACGAAGATGGGTATAGACGATCTGCTGGAGAACATACTTCTCATAGCGGACGTCAAGGAATACAAGGCAGACCCCAAGAAGCGCGCACGCGGAGTCGTGATCGAGGCAAAGCTTGACAAAGGTCGCGGTCCTGTTGCAACAGTACTCGTACAGGACGGTACGCTCCACACGGGAGACATCGTGATCGCCGGAACGGCTGTCGGACGAGTTCGTGCGATGACGAACGACCGTGGACAGACGCTTGCCGAGGCGGGACCGTCCGTACCTGTTGAGATAATCGGACTTGCGGAGGTGCCTGTTGCCGGAGACGAGTTCAACGCTGTCGAGGACGAGCGTATGGCGAGGGAGCTTGCCGACCAGAGACGAGAGAAGGCGAAGGAGGAGCTGTTCAAGGCGAACGCGAAGGTGAGCCTGGACGACCTGTTCGCGCAGATCTCGGAGGGAGTCAAGGAGCTGAACATCATAGTCAAGGCAGACGTAGGCGGTTCTGCGGAGGCGGTAAAGCAGTCGCTCGAGAAGATATCGACGGACGAGGTAAAGGTAAAGGTGATACACGCCGGAGTGGGCGGTATCACGGAGTCCGACGTAATGCTTGCGGCGGCATCGAACGCGATAATCGTAGGCTTCAACGTTCGACCCGACAAGGGAGCTATCGATTCTGCGGAGCGTCAGTCGGTGGACATTCGCACGTACCGTATCATCTACGAGTGCATCGAGGAGATCACGGCGGCGATGAAGGGTATGCTTGCGCCGACATACAAGGAGGTCCTCCAGGGACACATCGAGGTACGTCAGACCATTCGCGTACCGAACGTCGGCATTATTGCCGGTTCGTATGTACAGGACGGCAAGGTGACACGTCAGTCGCAGATACGCATCGTTCGCGACGGTATCGTGATCATGGAAGACAAGATATCGTCTCTCCGCCGCTTCAAGGACGATGTCCGCGAGGTAGCGACAGGCTACGAATGCGGTATCGGGCTTGAAAAGTGCATGGACATCCAGGTCGGCGACATTCTCGAAGCCTTCATCATGGAAGAAGTAACAAAGTGACAGTCAGATGCAGAATCGGCGGCGGTCTCAGACCGCCGCCGATTTCTGTTTGCGGTCTCAGACTGCCAAAATGGCTGTAAACTAAGTCTGCACTTTTCCACATGGTCGTGGGATGTCGTGCAACCCAAGCTTCACGAACGCCGATGACTGCTCGGCGGCTCAGCCGCCCCGATGACTGTTTGCGGTCTCAGACCGCCGCGCTCTCCTTCAGTCGCCGTCGTCGCCACAAATGGCGACCGCGACAGCTCCCTCCCGGAGGGAGCCTAAATACGTGTAGCTGAATAATGAAGAAATACCGCAAAATTTCGTGAAAACTCCACCCTTGTTCTTCTCTCCGTCCGTGCGCCGCCACGGCGACCACTAAAACGTGTGCGGCTCACTTCGTGACGGCTGACGTCACCCCAACTCGTAGGTATATACGTCCTGACTTTAACGTCTCGGTGGTATTCTCTCCTACTTAGCTTCACGAAGGGGGTGTCCCGAGGGGGAAAGCCTCGGGTGTGCAGGATTCACAAGGGGTCGCGCATTAAGACCCCTTGTGCGCCGCCCCGCGGAGGGGCATAAAATCTTGAAAAACGCCGCAGCGTTTTCTTCCTTTTTCTTCTACGTGCAGTCTGCATAAGACAAACGTTATGTAGCCAACAAGCAGTCTGCACAGGACATAAAGTCTATAGCCACCGTGCAGTCTGCACAAAATAAGCCCTCGGCAGACCAACTCTGCACAAATAATATTGTCGTGGGATATCGTGCAATTTCAGCTTCACGAACGCCGATTCATGCGCCCCACCTCAGGTGGGAAAATGGCTCTTGACAAGGTCGGGAAAATGTTGTACAATTAGGTAAACTACTTGTGTGGCTTTTTCACTAAAAGAAAGGAAGCAATCGTGGAAATACTTTACGAAAACATCCTCCAAATGGATATCCGCTACGTGATCATGTGGATCATAGGCGGCGTCCTCATCTACCTTGCGATAGCAAAGGACATGGAGCCGACCCTGCTCTTGCCGATCGGCTTCGGCACTATCCTCGTCAACCTCCCGAACTCCGGCGCGATAGATCAGGTACTCGCTAACGGAGAGGTCGAACACGGCGCGTTAACGACCCTGTTCAATGCCGGTATCGCAAACGAGCTGTTCCCACTGATACTGTTCATCGGTATCGGAGCAATGATCGACTTCGGTCCGCTCCTCTCTAACCCGAAGCTCATGATCTTCGGCGCGGCGGCTCAGTTCGGTATATTCTTCACGCTGTGCCTTGCGTCTATGTTCTTCGACATAAACGATGCGGCATCCATCGCAATAATCGGCGCGGCTGACGGTCCGACCGCGATAGTCGTCGCAAACAAGCTGAACTCAAAGTACCTTGCACCGATCATGGTCGCGGCGTACTCGTACATGGCTCTCGTGCCGATCATCCAGCCGCCGGTCATCCGTCTCCTTACCACCAAAAAGGAACGCCTGATCCGCATGGAGTACACCGGTCACGAGGTATCGCGCACGACGAAGATACTCTTCCCCATCATCATTACCGTTATCGCAGGTCTTGTCGCTCCTGCCTCCGTTGCCCTTGTCGGCTTCCTGATGTTCGGTAACCTCATCAGAGAATGCGGAGTTCTGAATTCGCTTTCCGAGACCGCGCAGAAGGTGCTTGCAAATCTTGTGACCATCTTCCTCGGTATCACCATCGCCTCCCAGATGAACGCAGAGCAGTTCCTCAATTTCGAGACGATACTCATCCTCTTCCTCGGTCTGTTCGCGTTCATATTCGACACGGCGGGCGGCGTACTCTTCGCAAAGTTCCTCAACCTGTTCTTAAAGAAAAAGATCAACCCGATGATCGGTGCGGCAGGTATCTCCGCGTTCCCGATGTCCGGTCGTATCGTTCATAAGATGGGTCTCAAGGAGGATCCGCAGAACTTCCTCCTCATGCAGTCTATCGGCGTAAACGTCTCCGGTCAGATCGCCTCCGTCATTGCCGGCGGTCTCATCCTGAGCTTCTTCATGTGATAGGAGGTCGAACATGAATATTTTCTCTCTGCTAACGGTCTTTCTGCCCGTTTACCTTTCGTCCTTCTTCGCGGATTTCGCGTTCCATCCGATGGGCTTTGTCGATAACCTGAAATACATGGTGATCGGCATGATCTGCATCTTCATCGTCATCGGAGTCATAATTCTCGCCGTGACCGTTCTCGAAAAGGTCACCTCGCGGAAGAAGCCCGAGGATGAGGAGCGGTAGTCGGCTGACGGGGCGGCTGAGCCGCCGAGCGGTCATCGGCGCACTTTTAGCTGAAATTGAAAGACATCCCACGACAATGTTATTGGTGCAGAGTCGGCTGACGGCTCGTTTTGTGCTACACGCACGGTGGCTACAGAACGTTCGTCTGTGCAGACCGCTTGTTATCTATAGAACGTTTGTCTTATGCAGACCGCACGTAATTTTATATGTAAGAAAACGACCCTCGGGTCGTTTTCTTAATTTTATGCCCCTACGCGGGGCGGCGCACAAGGGGACTTAGTTGAAGCCCCCTTGTGAATTCCCCCAACCGGAGACGTTCCCTCTCCGGACTCTCCCCTCGTGAAGTTAAGTAGGGGAGGATACCGCCGAGACGTTAAAGTCAGTTCGTATATACCTACGAGTTGGGGTGACGACAACCTCGATTTAGTCAGCTCCATACGTTTTAGCGAACAGACATGGAGAACACCTCACTAAGTAACTTAACCTTTGGCATTTTCTCTGTCCATGCGTTTTCGGAAAAACAAGAAGTCTGCACTTTTCCACATGGTCGTGGGATATCTTTCAACC
>CAYSKU010000017.1:0-8759 GCA_964431775.1 uncultured Ruminococcus sp.
ATCTAAACTGAAAGTGCGCCGATTCATGTTTGCGGCGACACGCCGCCTCAGCAGACGATCCTGCACTAACTCCACCCTCGTGGGATATCTTTCGATCTAAACTGAAAGTGCGCCGATTCATGTTTGCGGCGACACGCCGCCTCAGCAGACGATCCTGCACTAACTCCACCCTCGTGGGATATCTTTCGATCTAAACTGAAAGTGCGCCGATTCATGTTTGCGGCGACACGCCGCCTCAGCAGATCAATATCTTTAAACCATATAGTACTACAAGATGCAGGGGATAGAATATGTAGAAAAAGTATTTCAGTCGATACTTCCCGGGACGACCGTTGTATACCGCAATGAGCGGCACGGCAAGCAGACACCAGAACTGCACGATGAAGCCTCCTGCCGTCAGGTCTATCGATAACGCAAGGAGCGTTGCCGCAAACATCACGAGCCGCCGCGGACGATCCTCGAACACCGACGTAAATACCGGCAGAGCTATGCCGAAAAAGCCGTAGTCAACGTCTACCTTCACGCACAGCAGAAGCACAGCCGAAGCAAGCACCCCAAGAAGCGCGACCGACATAACGCGATCTGCCGTTACCGAAAACGGCTTGCCATGCCCGAATATGCCGGACACCGAACGGTTCAACGCACTGACCCTCCCACCAAAGGAGCTTTTTACGTTGTCCGTACACGCCATGAGTATTATCGACATCGAAAAAACGAGAAGTATGCCAATGTAGAGCTGTCTGTCCACGACCGTGTACACGAGCTGACATACGAGACCGAGTATGAAGATACGCAGAAAATACCGCCTTCGATCTCGCGTATAGCGGAAGCCCTCCGCTATGCAGTAGGCGTATATCGGAAACGCAAGTCGTCCTATGATACGCATGAACTCCCACTGCGGAAACAGCAGAAGACCTGCGTGATCGATCAGCATTGCTGCGGCTGCAATAAGCTTCAGTACGAACGATGACACTCTACTCTCCCCTTTTTTATCCCTTTATTGCGGACTTCGACAGGAACGCCTGTGCCTTCGGTGAGCGCGGATTACCGAAGACCTCCTCCGGTGTTCCTTCCTCCTCGATCACACCGTCAGCCATGTATATGACATGGTCTGCCACACCACGTGCAAACTCCATCTCGTGCGTTACGACTATCATGGTACGACCGTCGTTTTTAAGCTCACGAATGACCTTCAAGACCTCTCCGGTAAGCTCGGGGTCGAGCGCGGAGGTCGGTTCGTCAAAGCAAAGTATGTCGGGCGAGAGCGCGAGCGCACGTGCTATGGCAACACGCTGACTCTGACCTCCCGACAGCTGGAACGGATAGCTGTCCTTTTTTTCTTCAAGACCGACCTTACGCAGCAGCGCGAGCGCACGCTCCTCCGTCTCCTGCGCCACAAGACGTTTGTCCTCGGAGGACGGCTTTCTGCCCTTTTCGGTCTTTATTCTGTCAAGCTCCAGAAGCTCCGGTGCTATCGTGATATTTCGCAGAACGTTGTACTGTGGGAACAGGTTGAACGATTGGAACACCAGTCCGAAGTGAAGTCGGTTCTGACGTATCTCCGCTTCGGATATCTTACGTGTACCTCCTGCCTCGTATATCACCTGTCCGCCAACGGAGATAGTTCCCTCGTCTGCCTCCTCGAGGAAGTTCAGACAGCGGAGCAGGGTCGTCTTTCCGCTTCCGGACGAGCCGATGATGACGAGAACGTCACCCTGCTCGAGCGTGAAGCCGATACCGCGCAGTACCTCGTTATTTCCGAAGCTCTTACGTATATTTTTTACCTCAAGAATCGGTTTATTTGACATGATCGCTTGTATTCTCCAAAATATATAAATACGGTGTTACAGTATTATCTCAACCCTTGTAATAATCGAGCTTACGCTCTATCCAGCCGAACAGGAGTGTCAGAACGCCGACGAAAACGAGGAAGAACGCGCCCGTATAGAACAGCGGCCATATGTAGCCTCGTGAAGCGTAGCGTTCCGCCGCCTTGATTATCTCGGCGTAGGATATGACACGTGCGAGGGAGGTATCCTTAACGAGGGTGATTATCTCGTTCCCCATCGGGGGGACGATACGCTTTATGACCTGGAACAGCACGACCTTAAAGAAGATCTGCGTTTTCGTCATGCCGAGTACCTGTCCCGCCTCGTACTGTCCCTTCGGGATAGCCTCGATACCGCCGCGGTATATCTCCGAAAAATACGCGGCATAGTTGATCACGAAGGCGATCATGACCGCCGTAAAGCGGCTCTGCATGGGCGTATCAAAGATGAGCCCCGGGACGTACATGACCACGAACAGCTGGAGCATAAGGGGAGTTCCGCGAATTATCCAGACGAACGTCTTGACGAGGTAACGAAGCGGCTTGAACCTTGACATCGAGCCGAACGTTATGACGAGTCCGAGCGGTATCGCTCCGAGCAGAGTGAAAAGGAATACGAGACCGTTTTGCAGAAAGGCTTCGAGCAGATCGGCGGTTACACTTGCGAATGACATATGATAAATTTCTCCTTAACAGGAATTCGAGGAAGGAACCTTCGATGAGAGGATCCCTTCCTCGAACCGTTTTTTTATTGGAAGCGGAGCTTGCGCTTACTTGATCAGCTGACCGTCGAGCTTGTACTTTGCGGCGATAGCATCGATAGTACCGTCAGCCATAAGCTCTGCGATAGCCTTATCAAACTTTTCGACAGTCTCGGTGTCGGTCTTACGGAAGGCGATACCGTAGTACTCGGGGCTGAACTCATACGCCTCTACAACGGAGAGACCGGCATAGTCCGTACCCTCACCGATCATACCGATGCAGGTAACGAAGTCGATGACACAGCCGTCAGACGTTCCGGCGGCGACCTCCATGAGTGCGCTTGCCATAGTGGAGACGGAGACGTATTCGGAGCTTGCGAAGATCTCGTTTCCGGTTATGACCTCTTCACCGGCAGAGCCCTCCTCGGCGCAGATGCTGAGACCTGCGAGGTTCGCGGAGTCTGCGTAGGCTTCGGCGTTCTCGGACTTTACAACGAGTACCTGCTTGTTAGCCATATAGGGGGCGGAAAGACCCATAGTCTCCTCACGCTCGGGGGTGATGGTCATACCGTTCCAGATGCAGTCGATGTTACCGGCATTGAGCTCGGTCTCCTTAGCGGACCAGTCGATCTCCTGGAACTTGGGGGTCAGACCGAGCTTTTCGCAGACGGCAGTCGCGAATTCGGTCTCGAAGCCTGTCAGCTGATTATTTTCGTCAAAGTAGTTCATCGGCTCGAAGTAGGTGATACCGATAACGAATTCGTTGTCGTCGCTGTCACCGCAGGAAGTAAACAGCACAGCGGCTGTGCAGAGCATTGCGACAGCCATGATGATGGAAAGCAGCTTTTTCATTTGATATGTTCCTCCGTAGCACCGTCTGTTGACGGTAAATATCTGTGTTTTTGTATTATTGCTTTATCACGTTAAAGCAATAATATATTACCACAAGACAGGTGCAAAGTCAATTGTGAAAATGCACAAGAATGGGGAAGAAATATTGGTAAAAATGCCGGCGTTATTTCAGTAGCTTCACGAACGCCGATTCATGTCTGCGGCGTCACGCCGCAGACGTGACGAATGCAGTCGGAGGGAGCGGCGGCGATATAGTCCGCACCGGCGGCGATAAGCTCCGCTTCGTCGCCAAAGCCCCACAAAACTCCCATCGAGGCGATACCGTTCTCTCTCGCCCCCTCAATGTCGTGGTGCCTGTCTCCTATCATTATCACCGACCCTCGCTCCTCCTCCGTTATGCCGAGACCCTCAAGCGTGTACGCGATAACATCTCCCTTTTTGGAACGACTGCTGTCGAGTGTCGCACCGCATATGCGCTCAAAATACCGCGCCAGACCAAAATGTTCCACTATACGCTTCGCGTACAGCTCCGGCTTCGACGTCGCGACCGCAAGCACCACACCGTCACTCTGTAGCTCACCGAGCATATCATCGATCCCACTGTACGGCTCGTTCTCAAACAGCCCCGTGACCGAAAAATATTCACGATACAGCTCTACCGCCCTCTCCGCTTCCGCTTCGGTCATGCCGATGTACTCGCAGAACGCAGGCACGAGCGGCGGTCCGATAAAGCAGTACAGCTCCTCCCTTGACGGTACGTGCCTACCCATCCGCTCCAGTGCGTACTGTATGGACTTCGTTATCCCAAGTGACGGATCGGTCAGCGTTCCGTCAAGGTCGAATAAAGCATATCGATACCTCATAGCACCTCTCTCCGTTTCACGATCGCTCTCTCCATCCGGTCGATAGCCTCAACGAGCTGCGTGCGCGGACAACCGTAGTTGAAGCGGACGAAGCTGTCGTAGCCGTAGGCACGTCCGGCACTGACCTTCACTCGCGCCTCCTTTAGGAAGAACTCGGACGGATCGTCAAAGCCGAGTGCCGTGCAGTCGATCCAGAGCAGATACGTCCCCTCGTTGTGCGGTACGCGAAGCTCCGGCAGCCTCGAAAAACGCTCCTCCGCTATGTCGCGGTTCTCACGCAGATATGCGCGAAGCTCCTCCTTCCATTCGTCACAGCTTCCGTCATATGCCTTTTCGTATGCCGCAAGGGTCAGCACGTTCGAGCAAGCAAGAAGACCGTCCTGACGTGCCGAAAAGCTCTCGCGAAGCTCCTTGTTCGGAATTATCGCAAAGCCCATCGGAAGCCCCGGGATATTGCATATCTTTCCGGCACTCGATACCGTCACACTGTATTCCGCCGCCTCGTCGTTCAACGAGAAATACGGTATGTGACGATCCTCAAGGTCAAGCTCACAGTGTATCTCGTCACTGATCACCAAAAGTCCGTGCTTCTTACAGAAGACCTGTAGCTCCAAAAGCTCCTCCCTCGTGTATACCCGTCCGACCGGATTGTGCGGATCGCAAAGGATCAGACTCCGTACCTCCGGCGTGACCATCGCTTCAAGTGCCTCCATGTCCATCGTGTAGTGACAGCTCTCGTCATGCTTCATCGGCACCTCGATAACGGGAAGCTTCGCCTCCGCGTACAGATTGCGGATGTGGTCGTACATCGGGATAGAATACATGAACGTTCCACCCATCAGCTGTAGCGCGGTCACTACACCCGGGATAACGCTCGGTACCCATACGAGCCACTCCGGTAGGATACGTATCCCGTATTTACGCCGATAGTGACGTACTACCGTCTCCGTCAGCTCCGCTTCCGTGTAGGGATAGCCGTAGAACGGATGCGCGGCACGCTCCATTACCGCCTGTACCACCGGAGGTGCCGCAGGAATGTCCATATCCGCGACCCACATGGGGAGAACGTCCCCTGTCACCTCATGCCATTTTACGGAATCACTTCCGATGCGATCTATTACTGAATCAAAATTATACATATCTCTTATTCCCGATCTCTATTTTTTCCACCATCGACCGCCGACGGCAGACCAAATTTGCACAAATAATATTGTCGTGTGATGTCGAACGATCTCGACTTCACGAATGCCGATTCATGCTTGTCGGCTCAGCAGACTAAGTTTGCACAAATAACATTGTCGTGGGATGTCTTTCGACTTAAGCTTCACGAACGCCGATTCATGCGCGCAGCCTCAGGCTGCCGTCAGCCGAATAGGCGTACTATACAGCCGTCAACGCCGACGGGGACGGGCTTGCCGTAGACGTTAGCCATGCTTCCGGTAACGGAAAGCTCGATAACGTTTCGTCCCTCCACGATGTGATCGGTCATGTCAAGCTCGTAGGGCATGAACATTATGCGTCCGGCAGAGCGACCGTTTACGGAAACGTCAACTATGTCGTGTATCCCCTCGAACGTCAGTACCGCCTTCTTTATCTCAGACCGACATACGAAGCTCCGCTCTCCGGTCTCCGCATCGGCTCCGAGCGCGACTATCTCACGAAGCGCAGGCTCAGTCCCCTCCGCAGAGCCCTCGGGCGCAAGACGGACGAGACTCTTCGGATCGATACCGATCACACGAACACTGTGCGGCGGTATCTCCACCGCGTACTCGAAGCCGCGCTCCGTCATACGCGCCGACATGGGTGTCGTCTCTCCCGTGAACGGATCGAAGTCCGCCGCCGCACCGTTGTGCGATGTCACGAGAACGCCCGATATGCGCGTCCGTCCCTCGTTCACGAGCAGGAAGAACGGACAGCCGCTCTTGCTCAGCGGAACGAAACGGAGAGTCTCCGCGTCCGCTCCGTCAAAATATGACGTGCGCTTCACGTGCTTGTCGAGATAGCCGACAAAGTCCGTGCCGTTGTACATAAGCCCACCCTCGACTACGCATCGCCCGATCTTCTCGACTATCGCCGCAGAGGTGGGAAGACGACTGTCTACCAAAAGAGTGCTGTAGATGTATTGGTCTACACGGATAGTACCGTCAACGATACGTGCGCGCTCCATAAGCTCCTCGACCGTCAGGTAGTTGAACGTGTAGCCCTTTTTGTAGAGCTGCTCGACGGGCTTGAGCGGTATATGCTCCGGTGAGCATAGCACCGCCGCATCGGGGCAGTTCACCGAATTCGTGTTCAGCCACGACATACGCTTTATGTAGGACGATATCCTTCGCTGATCCTTCCACCATATGCTGTTCATACCTACGTCCGGCGGTCGCTCGTTCGAACGGAGCGGCGTGCGGAGCGAATAGTAGTAGGCGTGAGGTATTATCATGTTGCACCCACGTGCGAACAGGAAGTTTAAGTACCACATCATGTTGTCGGGCGTGAAGTTCCACGGATTTCCCTCCTCACCGCACATACCGAAGCACTCGTTCGAGTTGCGCGAGGCTCCGCTGTGACGCGCCGAATCGGCGGCGAGCTTCGCCATAACGGAATCGGGAGACGTAAGCTCCGTCCCCTCCGTCACCATACGCCAAACGAGATCCTGCCCGGGAACGTCAAAGCGTGCGAGAGCATCACAGTCCGTGCTTGCGGCAGGATGACCCATCAGTGCGACGCTATGCTCCCTGCACCAGGCGGCAAGCGTTCCGTAGTACGCCTCGTTCAGTCGATGACGTATCGTTTTTTGGTAGACACGCTCCGCGTTTCTCTGTACCCTTTTTTCCTTTACCGGAAACAGAAGTGCCGCGAGGTCGAAAAGCTCACCGCCACACTCGAACAGCTCCTCGAGCAGGTCGTAGGTCCAGCTTATCTTCCCCTTGCAGTCGGCGCACCTGCCGGTGAGTGACGGCTCGTCCGTGAAGAAGCCGATGACGGTCTTACCGAAGAAGCGCGACAGACGCTCGTAGTAGCGGTCGTGCGTAAGGCTCGTGAAGAGCTGCACGGCGTAGGGATTCAGCAGGTCGGCGGCTAAGGGCGCGTTCGGCATACCGTCATCCTCATCGGGACGAACGCCGCGTATCGTGCCGCCGGTGTAGTCGAGTACGAAGTCGTAGGAAACGTAGGAGGTGTCGGGTACAGCCTTCCTTTTTCGGTGCATACTGCGTAACGCCTCAGCTCCACCGACAGGTGATAGCTGCGCGACCCCTGCGGTATCGTGGTCGGTGTCCTCCTGCTTCAGCATGGGCTGATCGAGGGATACGTCCTCGAGGCGACCGTCCTTGTCGAGCTTGATAAAGAGACGGTATAGCACCTCGTCCTCCTCTGAGGTCTCCGTGGATCTACGTGCGGTCAGCGCACGAGCCGCGAAGCGTTTGTCCTCGGCGGCGACCATACCGTGGGCAGAGCCGGAGGGATACATAGCCTCGTCATAGAGTACGACCATCATACGTCTGCGTTCGGCGGCTTCGAGGCAAGCCTCGACCATATCGAGGTATTCGTCGGACAGATACTCGGTCTCGAGACCCATACGCGGATGGATGATGAAGCCGTCAACGCCCTTTTTATGAAATTCGTCGATCTGGCGGACGAGCTCGTCCTTATCGAGGCGGTCGTTCCAGAACCAGAACGGCATAGGGGTAAAGGTGTGACCCGGGTCTTTCCACATGGAGGTCAGGATATCATACATATTATATTTCCTCTCGTTATGCTATCGATATTCACTACGCAATATTATATACCACCTCTCCCCAAAACGCAAGCACTTTGTCGGCAGCCTGAGGCTGCACACAGTCATCGGCGCACTTTCAGTTTAGATCGAAAGATATCCCACGAGGGTGGAGTTGGTACAGGATCGTCTGCTGAGTCGGCAGCCTGAGGCTGCACACAGTCATCGGCGCACTTTCAGTTTAGATCGGAAGATATCCCACGAGGGTGGAGTTGGTGCAGGATCGTCTGCTGAGTCGGCAGCCTGAGGCTGCACACAGTCATCGGCGCACTTTCAGTTTAGATCGGAAGATATCCCACGAGGGTGGAGTTGGTACAGGATCGTCTGCTGAGTCGGCAGTCGTGAAGCTTGAACTGAAAGAAATACCACGACAATATTATTAGTGCAGAGCTATTGTAACGCATTCTCCTTCAGTCGTTGTCGCCGTAAGCGGCGACCGCCGACAGCTCCCTCCCGGAGGGAGCCTCATCCGCGTATAGCCGATAAGTGAAGAAATACGACAAAAAAGTGTCTATAGACCACTTCTGCACCAAATAATATTGTCGTGGGATATTTTTCAACCTAAACTGAAAGTGTGCCGATTCATGCTTGTCGGCTCAGCCGACCATTCCTGCACCAAATAATATTGTCGTGGGACGTCGTGCAACCTCAGCTTCACGAACACCGATGACTGCCTGCGGCGTCACGCCGCCTCAGCCGACCATTCCTGCACCAAATAATATTGTCGTGGGACGTCGTGCAACCTC
>CAYSKU010000017.1:8859-17635 GCA_964431775.1 uncultured Ruminococcus sp.
AGCTTCACGAACACCGATGACTGCCTGCGGCGTCACGCCGCCTCAGCCGACCTCAGGCGGTTACCAGTATTTGCGGTCGAGGGCGCGCATTTGAACGGCTTCCATGAGATTGTGCTTCTGTATGCGCCCACCGATAATACCGTCATCGGGCGTGACCCCCGGCTCGTACTCGAGATCGCGGAGAGTCCGCGCTACACGAAGTATGCGGTCGTAGGCTCGTGCGGATAGATTTATCTTCGCAAAGACCGTCTCCATCACCTGCTGACATTCCTCGTTGAGCGCGCAAAAGGCGCGAAGCTCGTCAGACTGCATGGCGGCATTGTTCTTGACCGAGTAGTCACGATACCCTGCCTCACGAAAACGTCTCTGCGACAGCTCACGCGCACGCTCTACACGTTCGCGTACCGCCGCCGACGGCTCGGACGGCTGCATATTCGACAGCTCCGTTATCGATAGCTCCGGCATCTCGACCTGTATGTCTATACGGTCGAGCATGGGTCCGCTTATCTTCGACAGATACGCCCGAATGTCGGCAGGCTTGCACGTACACGTGCCGTTCCGTGAGCCGTAGTAGCCGCACCGACACGGATTCATCGCACATACGAGCATAAAAGAGGACGGAAACGTCACCCTGCCGGACGCCCTCGTTATCGTGACGACCTTGTCCTCGAGCGGCTGACGTAGTCCCTCGAGTGAGTCCTTCCTGAATTCCGGAAACTCATCCAAAAATAATACGCCGTTGTGCGAGAGCGATATCTCACCGGGCATAGGATGTACGCCACCACCTACAAGTGCCGCCGTACTCAGCGAGTGGTGCGGCGAACGAAACGGCCTCGTCAGAATGAACGGTACGTCGTCGTTCAGCATACCGGCGCAGGAGTGTATCTTCGTCGTCTCCAACGCCTCCTCGTAGCTCATTCGCGGAAGTATCGTCGGAAGACGCTTCGCAAGCATGGATTTTCCGGACCCCGGAGGGCCGATCAGCAGAATGTTGTGTCCTCCGGCGGCGGCAGTCTCCATAGCTCGCTTTGCTCGAAATTGCCCCTTGACCTGCGACAGATCGTCGGTCGTCTGTAGAAGCTCTCCCTGACTGTACGGATTGCACGTCGCACTCTCGAGCAGTATCCCCTCGTTCAAGTGACGGAACAGCGCGGTGATGCTCGGTACACCGTATATCGATATGCCGTCACGGTAGGCGACCGACGCCTCCTTCAGGTTTCCGGCAGGTACGAATATGTGGTGCCGTCCTGCGTTTATCGCGGCGATGGTCATGCCGAGTACTCCGCGTACAGGTCGTACCTCACCCGAGAACGATATCTCTCCGATGAAGCACATATCGTCAAGCTCTGCCTTGATGAAGCCGCACGCCTGATAAATGGCAAAAAGTATCGCAAGCTCCATCGCCGTTCCTTCCTTTTTCAGGTCAGCCGGAGCAAGGTTTATCGATATCTCGGACGGCGGTATGGGTAAGCCGCTGTTCTCCGAGCCTGCAAATATTCGCTTTTCCGATTCGCGTATCGCCGTGGACGGAAGTCCCACGATCTCAAATTCGGGAAGCCCCCTCTTGATCTGGCATTCAACGGAGACCTCGTAACCGTCCGCACCAAATACCGCGGCGGTGTATGTGACAGATAACATATGCTTTTTCTCTCCAACTACTAATATATGTGATATTGAGACGTTTTTCGAACGTAGGCGGCGAGAGGAGCGGCGAGGGAGGAAAGGTAGGTGTCGGCATCGAAGTCCTCGGACAGGAGGACGTCCGAGCCGAACAGACTTTTTATAAAGTCGCGGTACTCGAAATGCTCGGGGTGGAGCGTGCGTATCGTGTGGACGAGACGTACACCAACGTCAAACGGACGAAACGCCGTGCGGTCGGTCACGTGAAGCTGTACTCCGGCGCAGAGCTGACCCGAGTACTTCGAGAACTGCGGCGTGAAGAACGCCTCACGGAGCATACAGCCGTCCTGCCTGCCGAACGCCTCTATAACGTCACGCTGTCTCAGCCACGGCGCACCTATCAGCTCGAACGGCTTTGTCGTGCCGCGCCCCTCGGAGACGTTCGTCCCCTCGAAAAGGCACGTACCAACGTAGACGAGCGCGGTGTCAACGGTCGGAATATTCGGTGACGGCGGCACGAACGGAAGTCCGTACTCCTCAAAGTACCGCTCACGGCGAACGTTCTCACACGGAACGACAGTCAGGTCGCAGCTTATCCCCTCGACCTCGTTTATGTACCGCGCAAGCTCACCTATCGTAAGCCCTGTACGTGCGGCAGTCGCATACCTGCCGACAAATGACGAAAAGCGTGGGTCAAGTATGTTTCCCTCGGCGAAGCAGCCGATGACGGGCGGTCGGTCGAGGACGACGAACGGCACACCTGCCTCCGCGCAGGTCTTCATCGCATCGGTCATCGTGTACTGATAGGTGTAGTAGCGTGAGCCGATGTCCGCGATATCGAAGAAAACGCAGTCAAGCTCACGCATTGCCGCGTGTGCGGTCTCCATACCCGCACCGTAGGTGCTGTATACGCGGACACCGATCGTGTCGTCAACGTATTCGGAGATCTCCGCGCCTGCCTGTGCATCGCCGCGAACGCCGTGCTCCGGGGAGAACAGTGCGGCGAGGGTGAATTTTTCGCCGATCACGGAGTAGGTCGGGCGAAGCGTTGACGTGACGGCTGTGGGATTTGTGATAAGTCCTGCTCTGACCCTCCGGTGAGGGGGGATAGTTTCGAGCGTTTCCGCTCCGGAAATAGTTTTGTTCATAAGACTAAAGTTCTATAGATAACAAGCGGTCTGCATAAGATACAAAGTCGGCAGACCAAGTCTGCACAAATAACATTATCGTGGAATCTCTTTCGGCTTCAACTGAAAGTGCGCCGACTATGTCCGCGGCGACACGCCGCTCGGCTCAGGCGACCGGCTTCGCAGAGGGCGAGGTTGTGGAAGAGACGGCGAGAACGGAAGAAGGGGGCGCGACCGTCTCTGCCGTAGTGGACGGAGTTCGTCAGTAGGACGAAGTACAGTCCGTTTGCGCCGTCAACGTATATCGAGGTGCCGGTGTAGCCGTTGTGTCCGTAGGAGTCGGGCGACATAAGCTCACCCGACGCCGACAGCTCACCGCCGTGGATGGCAAACCCGAGTCCGCGTGACTCACCGAGCGGCTTCGTGTAGTTTCGTACCGCCGCTTCAAACGTGTGCCGACAGAGATACTCCGCTCCGTTCGCCACTCCCCGACCCGACAGCATGGACGCAAAGCGTATGCAGTCGTCGAGAGTTGCGAATACTCCGGCGTTGCCCGAGACCCCTCCGCGAAAATGTGCGTTCTCATCGTGAACGTGTCCGCAGATGTAACGATGCTCGTGCGGCGAGTACTCCGTCGCCGCAACGTTCTCCGAGACCGGACAGTAGCAGGCGGTCTTCATCCCGAGCGGCTCGAAAACGAGCTCACGTGCCAGTACGTCGAGCGGCGCACCGCTCACCTTCTCAAGCACCGCTTGCAAAAGCATATACCCCATGCAGCTGTAGTTCACCTCCGCGCCTATCGCGCAGACCGGTCTGCTGTGCAGTATGGTCGGTATCGACTCGTCAGGCGTTATTCCCATAGTGTAGAGCGGCAGATGCGCCGGAACTCCCGACGTGTGTGTCATCAGATGCCTCAGCTCAACGTCTGCGTAGTTTCCGCAATCGTCAAAATATCGCCAAAGTGAGTCGTATAGGGAAAAATATCCGTCCTCAAGAAGACGTAATGCTACCATTGTCGTGGACATCAGCTTCGAGACCGACGCCATGTCGTAGAGAGTGTCCATATCGACAGGCTTCGGGTCTGCATGAAGCGGTACGTCCCCCGAATAGTCCTGCCTGTTGCCGACACAGAGCTTTAGTAAAAGCTCGTCACCGCGCCCGATGGCAACGGATGCACAGCTGTATTGACTGCCGACCCCTGCCGCAACGTGACGTATCGTCTTTTCGAACGCCTCGGCGTAGCCGGTGTCACAAAGGGTCAGATCGTCCCTCGAACAGATCGCAGCCTTCATGATATCTGCCTCCTTATCTAAAATTTACTTCATGCTTCGCGCCATATACGGTATGCCGCATAGGTAGGCTCGGGTACGTCGGGCAGGTACGTGACCGAACAGTCTCCGCAGAGCCTGTCCGACAGCCTTTTCTCGAACGCCTCCCTGAGTATCGCGGAATTTGCGAGCTGACCGCCGTACATAGCCGCTTCTGTATGTGATACCCTCGTTCGGCGAAGCACCGCCTCAGCATCGAGCGCGAGAAGGTCTGCACTTTTCCACAGGATGTCACGCGAGGCGGCGTGACCCGAGCGTGCAAGTCGGTCAACAGCCACCGAAACGGCGGCTATGTCGGCTTTCGTCCGCTCCGGTGCGTAGACGTACCCCACGAGCTCCGATATGTCGCCGAGACCGAGCGTACCGAGTACCGCACTCGACAGTGCCTCGTCATGTTCCCCGCGGTCGTGCAGGACGGTCAGCAGACGAAGTGCCGCCATACCCGTGCAGTACGCACTGCCGCCGTCACCGAGCAGATGTCCCCATCCACCGGCACGTGACAGAGTACCGGTTGCTCTCAGAAATACCGCCGAGCCTGTTCCGGAGATGACGAGCATACCGTCACCGTGTGTGCCGAACGCGGCGTTCAGCGCAAGCTCCGCATCACTCATGACCTCGTTTTTTGCCTCGAATTCGTCTGACAGCTCATGTGAGAGCCGTTCTGCCGCCGAACGTGCGGACGTTCCGGCAGCACCCACCGCGATATATTCGAGTGCCGCTCTGCCGAGCGTTTTAGTAAGCTCACGTACAGTCGAGAGGATAGCGGAGCTTGCGTCATCGTAGGAGAGGGCGAGATTTCCGCACCCGGAGAACGCTTCACCGAGACACACACCGTGCCTGTCATACGCTACCGCGTGGGTCTTCGTACCGCCGGCATCAACGCCGACCGCGTAGCTCTCTACCTTATTATATATGTCCTTCATGTCTTTCATTGTTTGACGGCTGTGACAGCTCGACTGCGCGGACACTGCCGCCGTTCTCGTCAAGGAGACGTATGGCAGTCTCACGCGAAACGTCCAGCAGACCCATGACCGCCGCACACTTTACGCTCTGTCCCGACAGCTCGAGCAGACGTGCGGCGTACTCCCTTGAACAGCCGACTACCTCCGCGAGGATACCGAGCGCACGTGAGACGAGCTTTTCGTTGGTCGGCGAGACATCGATCATCAGGTTTCCGTAGACCTTGCCGAGACGGATGAACGCCGTGGTCGAGATCATGTTCAGTATCATCTTCTGCGCGCTTCCGGCTTTCATTCTGGTCGAGCCTGTGACCACCTCCGCGCCTGTGACCGCCTCTATCGGTATGTCCGCGATCGCGGAGACTGCCGCGTTCGGTGAGCAGGCTATCGAAACGGTCGTACAGCCGACCGAACGTGCGAATTCGAGCGCGCCTATGACGTAGGGCGTTCGCCCCGACGAGGCGATACCGACTACGGTATCACGCTCTGTGACGTTTATACCCTCTAAGTCCTCACGTCCGAGGGCAGGGGAGTCCTCCGCGCCCTCAACGGCGGAGAACATGGCTTCACGTCCTCCGGCGATCAGTCCGACCACCACACCGTCCGGTACACCGTAGGTCGGACGACACTCGACCGCATCGAGAACGCCGAGCCGTCCCGACGTTCCGGCACCCATATATATGAGTCTGCCGCCGACCGATATGGAGCGAGCCGCCGACTCTGCCGCACGTGCGATGCTCGGAAGTGCCGTCTCGACTGCACGGGCGACTGCTTTGTCTTCATTATTTATAAGCTGTACGATCTCTAACGAGCTTTTGCGGTCTATGTCCGCACTTGCGGCGTTTCGTCCCTCGGTCGTCAGAGAGGATAAAGCTCTATCCATAGCTACCTCTGTTATTGCCTACTCAAAGGATACCTCGGCAAGCTCCTCCTCCTCGGCGTAGAGCGAGAGAAGACGATCCTCCGTAACGGTCTTTTGATCGGTCAGCTCTGCGGCGCGGACGTAGTCGGAGGCGGCGTCACCGAACAGCTCGTCGTCGATATCGATAAGGAGCTGCTCGAGCTTCTTTATCTCACGTGCGACCTCTGCCTTTCGCTTCTCGACTCTGCGTATCTCCGCACCCTTTTTCTTTCGTTCGATATATTCTCCCTTTTGCGCGGACTCGGTGGTATCCGCTCCGACGTTCGGCTTTGCCTCTGCGGCACGGTTCTGCCTGTAGAGCTGATATTCATCGTAATTCCCGAGAAAGTCACGTCCGTTTTCGCCGAGGTCGATAAAGCGTGTCGCCAGACGCTTCGTGAAGTAGCGGTCGTGCGAGACTGCGATGATCGTTCCGTCAAAGGAGAGCAGGGCGTTCTCGAGAGCCTCACGCGACTCTATGTCAAGGTGGTTCGTCGGCTCATCGAGAATGAGGAGGTTCATCCTTGAAAGGATGAGCTTTGCAAGCGTCAGACGTGCGCGTTCGCCGCCCGACAGCACGGAGACCTCCTTTTCTATGTCGTCTCCGCGGAACAGGAACAGCGCGAGGGTGTTCCGTATCTCCGTCTGGGTGAGGTCGGGGTAAGCGTTCCACAGCTCGTCAAGGACGGTGTTCTCGGGGTCGAGGTTCTGGTTCTCCTGATCGTAGTAGCCTATCGTGACGTTGTAGCCGAACTCTATCTCACCGTCAAGTGCCTCGAGCTGACCGAGCAGGAGCTTTATGAGGGTCGATTTTCCGCACCCGTTAGGTCCTGAGATAAAGAGGCGGTCGTGCTTTTTTACGAGGAAGCTGAGATCGCGGAACAGGAGGTTGCTTCCGAAGCCCATCGTAAGGTCGTGTATACGTGCGACCTCGTTTCCCGATTCTCCCGAGGAGGAGAGCGAGAAGCGTATGGAGCGCGGTGCTTCCTTCGGCTTTTCGACCTTCACCATACGTGCGATAGCCTTTTCACGGCTCTCCGCCGCGATGATGTTCCGTTCGCGGTTCCAACGTCTCTGCTGCTCGATGTACGCCTCGAGACGTGCGATCTCACGCTGCTGTAGGTCGTATTTTTTCGCCATCTCACGGCGGTACGCCTCCTTTTCGATAACGTACTGCGAATAGCCGCACTTGTACAGACGTCCGACAGTGTTCTCGATATCGAGCGTTTTGTTCGTCACGCGGTCGAGGAACATTCGGTCGTGGCTGACGAGGATGACGGTCTTTTTCGGGTTATAGGAGGCGAGATGACCCTCGAGCCATTCCATCGTATCCGCATCGAGGTGGTTGGTCGGCTCGTCGAGGATCAGTATGTCGGGTTCACGCGAGAGGAGACGTGCGAGTGAGAGACGTGTGCGCTGTCCTCCGCTGCACCGTGAGATCGGCATACCGAAGACCTCCTCACTGAAGCCGAGCTCCTTTAGTATGCTCTTGCAGCGTGACTTGTAATGCAGACCGCCGCCGTCGATGTAGCGTCTGTTGACGTTCTCGTATTCGGACGACAGGCGGTTCAGAAGCTCCGTATCGTCTGTGGGTGCTTCGTCGAGCTGCCGCTGTAGTCTTGCGAGACGCTCCTCCATCAGACAGAGCTCGGGGAAGATGGCGTATATCTGACCGAGGATCGTTTCGTCAACGACGGAGCTGTCCTGACCGACGGTCAGAACGTTGAAGGCGTCGTCCTGGTGCAGCATACCGACGACCTTGTCCTTTGCGATGTAGATCTCCCCCTCATCGGGGGTATATTCGCCGCAGAGCATACGCAGGAGCGTGCTTTTTCCGCTTCCGTTCACTCCAACGACGGCGAGGTGATCCCCCTCCTCAATGGCGAACGTCACATCGGTCAGTATATCGCGTGTGCCGATACGGTATGCGAGGGCTTTTGTGCTTAAAGATATCATAGTGGTAATTATTGCAAAGGGGTGACGCTGTTCGCGTCGCCCCCGTTCTCCTTTTGGTCTTTCGGAAATCAGCCGCGTCTCGGAATATTGAACTGAACGGTCTCGTCACCGTTCGTGTAGCTCTGCTGAGTGCCGTAATTCTGCTGTGTATTGTTGTTGTAGCCTTGTCTGTTGTTCTGCTGAGTACGTCCGGACTGTCCGCCATTGTAGCTCTGCTGAGGATAGCCCTGTCCGTTGTTGTAGCTCTGCTGAGGGTAGCCCTGACCGTTATTGTAGCTCTGCTGAGGGTATCCCTGACCGCCATTGTAGCTCTGCTGAGGATAGCCCTGACCGCTATTGTAGCTCTGCTGAGGGTATCCCTGACCGTTGTTGTAGTTTTGCTGAGGATAGCCTTGACCGCCATTGTAGCCCTGACGGGGATAGCCCTGTCCGTTATTGTAGCCCTGACGAGGCTGACCCTGTCTGCGCGGGGGCTGACCCTGCGGATAGCCGTTTGGGTTCGGGCGACGTCTTGCCGAGGAGCTCCTGTTTCCGTAGAGACGTTCGTCATAGTAATTCGGCGGAGGGGTACGGCTGCTGTTGTTCCGTTTGAATATGAAGCGGAAGATGTATTGCTGCATGAATGCCGCAACGTCATCGTTGAACATCGCGACAACGAACAGTGCGATAAAGGCGACTGCAAGGAGCAGTACGAAGATGAGAAGACCCTTGAAGAAGGAGACTATCGCGTTTCCGGCGGGAGTACCCTTTTCGGAGTCCTTCTTTTCCTCCTCTGCCTTAGCCTTTGCCTCCTCCTCTGCGGCGGCAGCTGCCGCACGAGCCTGCATTCCGGCAACGAGCGTGGTCTTTAGCTTATTTACGACCTTCATGACCGCACGCTCGTAC
>CAYSKU010000018.1:0-17565 GCA_964431775.1 uncultured Ruminococcus sp.
GGTGAAGAGGTCGCCGTACTGACGGATGCGGCAGAGTGGCTGCCCGAAAGTGCGGCTCTCACGACCGCACTGAACGATAATACGGCAAAATATAACGCCGCGCTCAGAGAGTCGGCGTTGCAGACCGCACGTGAACAGGCGGAGGGCGGCGAATATATCGATGCTATCGTGACACTTCGTCAGGCTGTCGCCTCGGTCGGCTCGGATGACGAGCTGATCTCCTGTATCACGGAGTACGAGACCGCGTACACGGAGAGCATAGCCGAGGCTGTCGCACCTGCACCGACCGTACAGACTTCGCAGACCGCGCAGACCCTCCCCGAAAAGAGCGTGGAGCAGCCGCGTGAGGGAGGGGACGTAAACGTAGTAGGAGGTGCGACCTCCGCGAATGCCGCGCAGATACTTTTGGAGGATGTGAACCACG
Source organism: uncultured Ruminococcus sp. (assembly GCA_964431775.1). GTDB lineage: Bacteria > Bacillota > Clostridia > Oscillospirales > CAG-272 > UMGS1696. Next base: position 425 of record CAYSKU010000018.1, read on the forward strand.
CCTCGTTCACCGAGGAAAAGCAGGTCGCGTGGTACAAGGTGACGACGTCCGCGAACCACTCGATATACCACTTCGAGCTTCTCAACAACAGTGTCGGAACGAGCGTATACATAAAGGTCTATGACGAATACGAAAGGCAGCTCGGCGAAGCAAGCGGCAGTAAGGGCGAGAACGGCTACGTTGACCTCGCGCTCGAAGCGGAGAGAACGTATCTGATAGGCTTCAGCCGATCCTCGAACGACCGCCTCGGAAATTATCAGTTCTCCGTCCTCGAGAGGGTATGTGATGCCGGAACGGAGCGTTCGAACGCATACGAGGTACTGACCGATACGCAGTACGTGCGTGAGCTTGATGCCGCAAATATAGACGACTGGTTCACGTTCACGGTCGGGAGCGAATATTCCTCCTACCGTCTCGAGCTTCAAAACAACAGCATAAAAACGACGACCTACTTCAAGGTCTACGATGAATACGAGACAAAGGTCGGAGAATGCGGAATATTCGAGGGTGAGTCGGGATACATAGACCTGTCACCCGCGCTGAGCAAGAGGTATCATATGTCCGTTTCACGCTCCAATGACCAAAGGCTCGGGTATTATCAGTTCGATATCTGCGAAAAACGGTGTGATGCCGGGATCGACCGTGACTCGGCGTTCGAGCTTGCATTACCTGCGGCACAGAACGGCACCTTCGATACTGCGTTCAACGACTGGTACAAGGTGACGATACCGTCTGACGGAAGCTGGCGGTTCGAGCTTACGAACAACAGCATCAACACGACGACCTATATGACAGTGTACGATATCTACGAAAAGGAGCTGTATAATGACGGAGGATATACTAACGATTCCGTGTCGTTCGGCGCGAGCTTCGATGCCGGAACGGAGCTTTACATCCGTATCTCACGCTCTGACAACTCGCGGCTCGGTAAATACACGCTGAATATCGTGAAGGGCTGACGTAACAGAGAAAAACAGTCGGCGTAATTGAAAATTAATGAGACACCGCACGAACCAAGGCTTTAGCCATAGTTCGTGCGGTGTCGTTCTATTCTATAGTCTCTCGGAGATCCACTTTGCGAGAGAGTCGCGCAGAGATTCACGCTTTTCCGCGTTTCCGACTATCTCGACCCCACCGTCCTCGAAGATGCCGAGTATGCACGTGGGTGAAGCGGAGAGCGCGACGACGTTTTTCCAGTCCGCTACTCGACTTCGTCCCATGTCGGGGGCGTTCGTTGCGGCTGAGGCGTATACGATAGCTCCGTCACTGCGAAGACCGAGTGCGTAGTAGTTCTCCGCGCCGAGCGCGACTATGTCATGTCGGTCGGTGAGCTGCCCACGTGCATCGTTCGGGGCTGCAAAGCACCCGACCGTACCGTCACGGCGAAGCCACAGCGTGAGGTTGTGCGTAGTCGCCACATCGACCGCATCCGTTACGTCCGTCTCGATCTGACGAAGATCGTCCGCAAATTCGAGCCGTCCGTCCTTCGTCAGTCCGACTATACGTCCCTTACTGCCGGTGATCTTTTTTATGTTACGCCATTTCGATATGGTGTCGTAATGTCTGCTGTCACCGCGGATCGAGACCGTTCCGTCAGAGAGTACGGCGTAGGTGCAGGTCGAGGCGGCGTAGACCGCAACGACGTCAACGAGATCCGAAACGTCACATTGACCGTATTCGTTCGAGCCGCGTGAAGCTAACGTTCCGTCATTTTTCAGAAATACACTGTGACGTGTGCTGACACTGCACTCCGTTACGCCCTGTAGCCGCTCGGGCGGCAGACCTCCCGAAAAAAGGGTCATACCGTCACTGTCGAATACACAGACGCAGGAGTGGAACAGCTCAAAGCGCAGACTGCGAAGGTGGGAGAGCTGTGCTTCTCTCTGCTCCCTTTGTAAAAGCTCCTTTTTTTCTGCGACTGTCGATAGCCACAGCTGACGACTTTTGTCACTGCCAAAGGCGGAGACTGTGGAATACGCAAACCCACAACGCGGACAGCTGCTGCCAGAAAGTGGGGTATCGCATACGGCACAATTTGTTTGAGTACCCATTTATTCCTCCGTGATATCCGTGTGAAGTGCGGACTGTAGGGTGTAGCGTTCCCAGAAGAAGCGTATCGGACGGAAATAGTTGTTTTCGTCAAGGCTACCGTTACCCGGTGCGACCGAGCCTATGAACAGTCCGATGATACGTCCGTCCTTTGTCGAAAATACGGGACTTCCCGAATTTCCGTGCAGACCGGTTATGTCCGCGAAGATCGTTTCGACACCGTAGCTCTGCATACTCGATATGCTTCCGAAAAAGTGACTTATGTTGAGCTTGTCGTCATCGTTTGCGGAGAGCATACTGCCGAGCGGATAGCCCGAGAGAAGTATCCTCTCCGAGTTCTCGATCGGCTCTATGGCAGGACGGAGCGCGGCTGACTTAAAGTTGTAGCCGTTCAGCTTTATGACCGCCATGTCGATATCCTCGTATACGGTATGCGACTTCGTGCAATCGAACCATGCGTGATCGCTCCCGATGTTCCCGGGGCAGTACACTCTTGCACGTATCTCCTCCGCTTCACGTACAACGTGAGCGCAGGTCAGGATGTAGCCGGAGCCGGTTATGATAAAGCCGGACCCCGACCCCACACATTGACCGTTTCGGTATATGTTGAGGTAGACCGTGACGAGGGAGGCGTAGGCGCGAAGCTCATCCTCGGTCGGAGCGGTAGTAAAGGGCGCGGTCGTACTGATGAGCGAGGAGGGAAGGAGAGTGCTTCGAGTGACGGTCGAGGTGAGACGTTGACGATACTTGCTCGGGATATCCTCGGGGACGAGAAGATATTCGACCTCGTCACGATCGGCCTGACGTTCGAGCAGATAGTCGAGTGAATCGCTGAGATACGTTCGAACGAAGCCTGCGTTTCCGAAGTCGGGACGCTTTTCCGCGCAGACCGAGCGGAATATCTCAAGTGATGAGGAGATATATTCGTCCGAGAGGGAGAGAGGGCAGGGAGAGCCGAGCTGCGGAATGTCACGTGCGTGAGCTGCGAGGTCGCGCATTATCGAAACGAGCTCGTTCGGGGTGTAGTCGCTGAACGTTATTATGCTCTTTTCACTTCCGAAGCGGCGGTTCAGTCCCGGGTCTGAGGCGATGAGCTGTGACATCTCACGCGGATAGCCTGCCAAAATGATGGACGTAGAACGAAGTATGTTCCGATCCTCGAGTGCCGTCACCAGACGGCGTATGACCTCCTGACCTCCGCCGGTGGTGAGCATCTGGTGCGCCTCATCGATAAAGAGGATACCGTTTTTCGCAAGCTTCAGTGAAGCATCGAATTGGTCGGGGTCACGGAAGAACGCAGAGGCACTGCGCTCTATGACGTGTCCCTGACTGAGTACCCCTGCCGCACGAAGCACACCGCCCATCTTTCGCGCAACGGTCGTCTTGCCGGTACCCGGGTTTCCGACAAAGCAGTAGCAGCCCGGGATGACGGTCGAGCGATCCGAACGCTTGAGTCTTCGTTCGAGACGTACCACCGCCTCCTTGACCTCCGAAAGTCCGGTCATGTCAAGAAGCTCACGCATGGCGGTCTCGTGACTTACGAGGGTACTTACCAGGTACTTTTGAAGCTCCTCGGGGAACATCTCGACAGTCACTATGCGGCGCGGCACTCCGTCTGTAGTAGCCTTTTCACCGGACATACGTGTCCAGTTCGTCCGAAGGCTCCTGATCAGCTGATCAAGCTCCGTGCCGTTTCCCCAGCTGTGACTTTTGTCCCCGAGACCGCCGCGGTCGGAGACCCAGTTCGTGAAGAAGCTCGGCAGGAGCGCGGACAAACGGTCGTCAAATGCAAAGCTGTTTTCGGTCTTTTTTCGGAATATCTCCTCCATCTCGGAGGGGGAGAGGTCTTCGAGACGGAAGAAGGTCGCCTGATCGCGCAGACCGCTCACAGAGCGCAGGACGTTCTCCATACCCTCCTCCGTGTCGATAAATACTATTGATATATCCTGCATCGAGGTCATCGCACCTATTATCGCCGACAACGCCTCTGTACCGAACGTGTTGTCGGAGCTGCTCTGCGGCAGCATACTGCTCGGTGACTCAACGAGCAGCATATTTCCGCGTGCTCCGTTCAGAACGTTCATGGTCTTCGGAACGGTCTGACCGACATATTCCGCTTCAAAGTCTCCCTTACTGCGCGAGATCGGACGTTCGTTGTTCAGCCGTCCCGACTCGTACAGCATACTTGCGAGAAGACGTGCGGAGGTGTGCCGTCCCGAGCCGTGCGGACCTGCTATGACGAAGTGCATACCGTTACCGAGGGTCGTGTCGCAGAACTCGGAATTGCCGCCGCTCGTGCGGTACGCCTCGATGAACTCTCGAAGCGACTCCTTCCCGATAAGCTCCGAAAGACGCGACTCGAAGTTCCGCTCCGGCGGCTCCTTCATCCCGATCGGACCTGCGAAGCTCTCCATAGTCTCGGGAATGTCCGTCTCCAAAAGACTATCGATGTTTTCGGCGGCACGTAACGCCGCTTCATCGGGAACTGCGAACTCACGCTCGTTTTCGGGAACGTCGAGTATGTACGTTCGGTTGAGACGCTTCGTCCGACGGCTTATCGATTCCTCGAGATATACGTTTCGCATGAAGCGTGCGTTTCCGAAGTTACTGCTGACATTGTCGAGATAACGTCCGAGAGCCACACGTGTCCGACGAAGATACCCCTCGGTCGGCTGGTAGCCGCGCTCACGTGCGAACACGGCAAGTATTTTGGCAAGCTGTGCCGGTGTGTAGTTTACGAATTTTATGTGATTTTTACAGGGGAAGCGCGAGTCGAGACCCGAATCGAGGGTCAGAAGACGAAGCATCTCCTCCTGATAGCCCGCAAGCACGAAGCAGGTGTCCGCTCTGACAGACGGATCCTCTATGAGCGGCACGAGCTCACGTATTATACGCTGACCGTCTGCGGAGTCCATCAGCTGGTGCGCCTCATCGATAAAGAGCATACCGCCTCGTGCATTCTCAACGATGTCGGCGATACCGCGCCCCGATGCTCCGGCGGCACTGCGTACAAGGTCTCCTGCGTTTACGATGCTCGGCACCCTTCTGCGAAGAACGTGGAGGTGGTTCAGTATCTCACCCATCTTTTCCGCAAAAAAGGTCTTGCCTGTCCCGGGGGGACCCATGAATATGTAGTTCCCGGGCTCGGGGATCCTGTTGCTCCAGCGTATGGACGAGCTGAGGGTACGCAAAAATTCCTTCGGCTTTTCGAGACCGATCAGCGCGTCCATACTGCGTAACGCTTCATCAAGGTCGCGACTGCGCGGTCTTAAATGCATACGCAGGCTCTGTGGAATGTCGTCCGGTGTCAGGACACGCGGCTTGACGTTTCCGTTTCCCGAGACGGACGTTCTTTTTGCGTAGAGCTGCTTCATCTCCGAGAGGAGATTTTCGGCGGCACGTGCGTTTCCCCAGTTGCTGTCACGGTCATCGACCCAGTTCTCGCAGAAGTTCGAGAGCCAGTCGAAGCCGTCCTCGGTCTGCGGAAGGAAGACGTGCTCCTCACGCTCAGCCATGAGGGTCAGTATGTCGCGTATCTCACGCCACGAATACGGACGAAGATGGTAATAGTTGCTCTCGGAGAAGCGCGAACGAAAGCCCTCGTTGTCGGGGAAGAGATCGTTCAGTATCCGCTTCTCGTATCCCGCTATGACGACCGCGAAGCGTCCAGCATAGCGTGTCATGTCGCCGACGAGCTGTGTTATAGCCTCGGCTCCCGCACCCATGCTGTCCTTTCGCGATAAGCCGTATGCCTCATCGATGAAAAGTACGCCCCCGAGCGCACGTTGAACATATGCCGCCATGTTACGTCCGCTCGCACCTGCACCGCTCTCGATAATGTCGGAGGGCTTGACCTCCTCAACGTGCGCGGTCGGAAGTATGCCTGCCTCGTAATATATCCTGCCGAGCATACGTGCAACGATGGTCTTTCCCGTACCCGGTTCGCCGAGCAGACAGACGTTAAGCCCGTGTCTGAAGCTTCCCGATGAGCGGCGCGGCGTGAAGCGGCAGGAGGACTCGGGCATAGAGACCCCCGAAAAGCCCTCCGCTCTTGCGTAGACGTAGACGGAGCGGAGCTTTTCCTTGACCTCGTCGAGACCGATCAGTGTCTCAAGCTCCTCGAGTGCGGTACGTGGATCTCGTCTGCCGATCAGCTCGTGACAGTTCTCGGGAATTATCACGGTATCGGGATGAGCGGTCATGTACGTCTCGATACGTCCGAGAAGATCCTTTAGTACGATCGAGTCGGCAGAGCAGCCTGTGGCAAGACGAAGTGCCGTTTTTGCAACGTCACCGCCGTATATACTTAACGGACGTTCGGTGCGTAGACGAAGGTGGTTCAGAAGATCGCGTATCTCGGCGGCGTTCGGAGTACCTACACGGATCACGTGACTTTCGGACGTGCTGTCTCCCGAGTCGTTTCCGGGACAGATAAGCGGACGAAGACAGGCGTTCGCAAAGCGTTCCCAGTCATCACCGGCACCGATGCTCTGCTCCTCGAGCTGTGCGAACTCGAGACCGCGAAATATGTATATAGCTATACTGTGGTTGAGTCCCGAGGCTTCACCAAGCTCGACAAGGGTGTTCAGTGCCTCCGCCGTGAAGTCCTCTGCGGCTCTCATGGTGTTCATGTTGCTGAGAACGAGTGCAGTACGCTTACGTCCCCTGAGCATGGCGGCGATCTGCGCCCATGCAACGTTTACGTTTATCGAGCGGTTGCCGAGCGGCTCACCGTCCGCGACAGTGTCGTTTGCGTCTGCACCTGCGCCAACGGCAGGCGTCTCCTCCTGCGGCTCATCGAACATAGACCAGTCCTCACCGTAGGGACCGTCAAGACATAGGTTAACGGTCGTTCCGGTGGTGGAAAGGGAGGTGTTGGCGGGAGCGGGGGGCGTCTCCTCGGAGGTCGCATTACAGAACCATTCGTAGGAGGCAGCATCGTAGCAATACGCCTTTTGAACACGGTTATAGAAGACGACTGCCTCAAAGCCCTGCTCACGAAGGTGACGTGAGAGGGCGTATTCCATACTCGTTATCTGTAGAAGATCGTTGCAGACGATATCGTCCGTGTGACCTGCCAAAATGAAATGCGGAGGTGAGGAGGTAAGCTGTGAAAAATAGGTTCGGTCGTTCATAAAGCGTCCTTTAAGCGTTATTCTTCAATTACGACAGCATTTACGTACATCGTGATCATTTTCCGACACGTCCGACATTTCCCGACTGATGCGCCCAACGGGCTATGTCCTCGCGATGCTCGTTTGCGTGTACTATCTCGTTGCTTCCGCGGCACTCGGACGTACCTCCGACAGTACCGGCAACGGTGTTCGTTACGGTATTTACAGTTTCTCTGACCAACCGCTCCGCTGTTTCGGCAGGCATATTTCCGTAGTTTACGATGTCCGCTTCCGTCGATATGCTGACCGTATCCTCACTGCTGACACGTGAGACGGTTATGGCAACGGTCAGCATCGTACTCGGATTTCGCGTGATGAAGCGGTAATTTCCGCGCATATCGCCGCCCTCGTAGGCGTGAGCTATGACCTGCATATTCGCCGCACTGCTCAGTGCCTCGTTCACACGCTGTGCAATGACCGTCATGCGCTGACTCGTGTTGCACTCGAAATAAGCACTCGTTACGACAGAGTCGAGCTCACGGCTGATGTCGCCGAAGCTGCTCTGTAGGTCGATCAGCTCCTGCGTCGAGAGACTCTCGAGCATTTCGGGGGACTTTAATACACCGCTTGCGTCATTCAGTCTCTGCTCCGTCTCGGAGAGCGCACCGTGGCTCCATTCGTCAACGTCCGCGCTGAAACGCTCCGTCAGAGCTATGGTACGGCTTCCCTCGAGCTGTTCGCCGACCAGCTCGGACAGTCTCTCGGTAATGACGAGCTGTGCCTGCCATTCCTGCTCGGCGGTCGTCACGTCCTCGAGAAAACGAAGTGCCGATAGGAACGCGGCACGTGCCGAGGAGCGTGCGGTCGGTGCGTAGGAGCTGTTCCTTTCGGCAAGCGTGAGGTCGCTCCTTGCAGTGCCGAGCTGTGGCTTGACACTTGCCTCGAACTGCCCGGGGAGGAGCAGGGAATGACGTGTCTGCTCTATCGCGTGAACGATACCGTCAAGCTGTGAGCAATAGCTCTGTGCCTCCTCCAAAAGCTCACGATCCCCTCTCACGAGTCCCTCGACCTCGTTGTGTAGCTCGTCTATGGCACGGTTCGTGTCGTCACGTACCGTTTCGATCATTTCGGTAAGAACACGGTTGTTCTCCGCCATGACACTATCGATAAGGAGGTTGTTGTCGTGTATCGAGTTCTCAACGAAGGTCGTAAATTCGGACTGCATCTGTTCGAGACTGTTCTGCACCTCGACCGCGTGATCCGTTATACGTGTGTGTGCCTGCTCGATAGCCTCGCGAAGCTCATCGTTCGCCTCGCTGTTCCTGTCAAGCTCCGACCAGATATCGTCAAACTGCGCGGCAGACCTGCGTATGTAGCTGTTCGCATCCGAAAGCTCGGAGCGGAGGACGCGGTTATCATTCTGCATATCGTTCAGACGGTCACGCAGACTCGCCGCCTGTGCCGCCATCGACTGCAAGCTCTCGTACGTACTTCTGTTGACTGTCAGTGTTCTGCTTACATAGTTACTCATCGTTCCTTAGCCTCTCCTTTTTGCTCTGACCTCATGTTCGGTATCCCTACGATGTTGACGTTGTCGTGGTGGACGAACACCTCCGTCTGCCGCAACGTAGTGCCGTACTCGTCGAGATGATCCTTGTAACGCTCGGTAAGCGGAAGGACTCTCTGGTTCGACGAGCCGCGCAGTGACAGACCATCGTCAAGCTCACGGATGTACGGTCCGTCTATCAAAAGGTCGGTGAAGGACAGCAGATCGGCGGCACCGTCTACGTCTGACAGCTCCTCGAGGAGATACCCCGTGTAGATTATGACGCCGATATCACGTCTTCGCTTTACCTTTGTGATAAGCTCCGTCAGTGCAGCCGCCTGCAAGAACGGCTCACCTCCGCTCACGGTGATCCCCTCCGTGTCCGAGAGTATGATCTCCCACGCAAGCGCACCCGTGTCGATCTGTGTACCCGACCGTGGATCGTGCGACATACGTGCAACACAGCCGTCACAGCTTCTGTTACAGCCTTGTACCCAGATACCGAACCTGTTGTACGGTCCGAGCGTTTTTATATTTCTTTCCTTTATGTATATGTTCAGCTTCATTTTCCGGCTCTGCGGCATACATCCTCGTAGTCGGTCTGTGCCGCCCTCATGCAGGTCGAGACGATACGGTCGAGCTTGTCGAGTCCGTCTCGTATACTGCGGACGAGGCTGTTCTTTTTTGCAAGTGTGTCCGCATCGAGCGCGCCGCGAAGAGCGGACATCTCACGTTCACCGAGTGCTTTTTCGAGCTGCTCGAGCGGCGTGACCGCCGACTCGAACCAGTCGCGATACTTCACACGTACCTCGTCTGCGACCTTTATCGAGACCTCGAGGTCGGCGGCATCCTTGCGTATCTGCTCCGCACGTTCCTTGTACCTGCCGACTGTGGGTGACATTTCACCAAGGATACGTTCAAGCTCACCGAGACATTCGGCGGTCTGTGCGTTCAGTACCTCGTAGCGTTCGCGGAGACAATCGGTCTCGGTCGTCAACGCATCGACAGAGGCGGACAGCTCCGGAAGACGTTCCGGGTCGTACTCCGTGACGAGCTGACGAAGCCGTTCAAGCTCCGCTGCCGCCTTTTCGTACTCACGAAACAGCGGATCGTGCGTACTGTACACCGCCTCTGTCTCCTCACGACATACCTGTATCTCGTTAAGAAGCCTTTTCTGCTCCGCAAGACTTTCCTCGTAGCGTTTCGTCTGCTCCTCGTAGAGAGACTGAGTCTCCATAAGTGTCTTCATCGACAGCTCGAGGGGGATACGCTCTGCCGCACCTGTCATGAACGGCTTCAGCCTTCGATATATCAGCTGATACGCAAACATATATTCGTCAAGCTGCTCGGGGGTCATGTCACCTGCCGGCGCGGAGGTCTCGACCATACCGATAAGTGAAGCGCAGGTCTCAAGTATCGTGACGTTCATGTCAGCCCCACTGTCGGATGACAAAAGCTCCGCGATCTGCTTCAGCTGTGCGGCATATTGAAGTCTTAGGTGCTTGTCCATAGCTCATCGATCTCCTTTCGTCGGGATATCTACGGTATACCTGTGTTCTGCTCCGGTACGACTGTTTCGAAGGAGCAGACAAAAGCTCTCGTTAGTGTATTCTATACCAAGCTCGACCACGCCGACCTTATCGGAAAGTATCTCCTCGGGAACGGTCAGCTCCACACGGCGTTTTCCTATATCTACGGTCAACGTGTCTCCGGCACAGACGAATACCTCACCCGAGTCTGCGTAGACCGCCTTCTCGAGTGCGGTCACCTCGGTGTTCGGCAGTGCTATGTAGACGGAACGTACCCCCTCCGTACACGTGAGCTGCCATATCACAGACTCGGCGACGAGCCGCACCGCGTACCGCTCAAGTATGGCTCTGCCCTCGTCAACGACAGACATGACATCGGGGTAGTGCCTGTAGCGGTCATCGGGCATCATCGGCATCGCCGGAGAGAAATGACACCGCACCATCGCTTCAAGAGGGAAGAACGAGGCGAGACCTCCGTAAAGAAGCACGTCTGTCTCCGTTATGCCGATACCAAGCTCAGACAATATCCGATCTGCCGAAGCGAATACCGCTTCAAGAGGGGTCTGCGCGACCTCCTCACACATTCGAACGAGCGCGGAGACCGTCTGTCCACCTCCGAGCCTTACGTCAAGCTCACGGTCTGACAGATAGTACCTGCGGACGGCGTTTTTTACCTCCTCCGCATCGTAGCCGTTCGGAAGCAGCTCCTCCACACGCGGCAAAAGCCCGACCTCGTAGCTCCACAGACCGCATATCTGCGGCTTTCCGTTCTCGGCGTAGACTGCGAGCGCGGCGGCACATGAGGAGGTGTCGAGCATGAACGCGGCACGTGCGACACCTGACGAATGCTCACGGTCGGCTGCCGCCAATGCCTCATGCTCCTGTATGTCCAGTGGTCTCGTTTCCATCGTCAGCTACCTCACCGTAGGATGTATATTTGCGGTAATACGTATCTTTGGCAGCTGCCTCGACCTCTGCCTTTACGAGTATGTTTGGATTTTCACGGTCTGCCATTATCTTTTCGACCCCGGGGATGACACAGCGGACGACTGTGAGTCCCGACGTTGTCTCCTCGGCGGTATCGTCATAATCCTCGTCCGACTGCTTTAGTACGTGCAGGGCATTGTCGAACGGCTCGTTTCTCTGCGGCGCGAACGTACGAAGTCCCATCCTCGGAAGAACGACCGAGTCAAGACGTTTACGCAGATTTCGTGCGTAGCCTGCGATCTTTTTGAGGGACGCCGCCGTCTCCGCGTTCGTCTCTGTCACGATATGGTTGTCGAGCTTATCTACAAAGGAATAGAACGAGGTGTACCACTGCGCGAACTCACGCACCTCAACGTCATAGACGGAGTTTCGCCATGAGTCGAGCTTTGTGCAGAAATTGATCATGTAATCGTCGAGATATTTCTTCATCTCACGCTGCATACGTGCCGACTCGTCACAGGCTTCCTTTTTTGCCATGCTGAGCGTTGCCGCCTGCTCGTCATAGGTCGCGTTCACGCTTTCGCGGAAGCTGTTACGGCTGTCATGCTCCTCCTCGATCATGTCGCGCAGACGTTCGTCAAAGAGGCTCCTTGCACGAGCATCCGCATCACGCCGCAGCTCGTCCATACGTCTGTCCTCCTCGGCACGTAGGTGCTCTTCAAGCTCGTTTTCACGCTCACGACTGTACTCGTCCCAGCGTTTTTCGAGTGCTTCCTCTATGAGACGTGCTTTTTCCGCTTCAAAGCCTTCGATGAGCTTGGCATAATGCTCTGCAGCTTGGTTGCTTTCCTCCAATTGACGTGCCTGTCTGGCGTTCACGGCGGCGATAGCCGCTACATCTCGGCGTGAATCCTCAAGTGAAGCCTCGGCAGACCGGAGCTTGTCGCGCAGCTCGTTTATCTCTGCCTGCTCCGCGGTCGTACCGACCGCAGCGGTCGTACCGTCCGAGGATCCAGCGTTATCGACACAGACCGTCTGCTCCGCGCCCTCCTCGGACTGTGCCGACTGTGCCTGCTGTGCCGCGACATTTTCGCGAGATGCGGAATAATACTCAACGATGATCCTTGCATACGGATCGTCCCGCTTCGTCAAGTTCTCCACGAGACGTGAATGCAGGTCGCTCACGATGTCGCGGATAGGGGCTTTCGTTCGATTTCCGCGGATATTGAAGTACGCATCACGTATAGCCTCGGCGAGATTCGAGTTAAGATAGTCGATACGCTCCGGCTCCTGCTTCAGACGTTCGAGTAACGGACAGTAGCCGCAGGCTATGTCGGAGACTATCGCCTGCGATATGGAGTGGCGCGGCGGTAACGTGTTTTTTGCCATATCGTGGAGCAGCCGCTCGACCTTGCTCTCTATCGGTCGATATGGGTCTACAGTGCGATATGCTCGGTTGTTATATGGAGTGTTTGGAATATATACCATGTTATTCCTCCTCTCTTGACACCGCATCGGCGGCATCGAAGCTCGTCATTACGTAACGCCGTCCGTCGGACGGAGTACGACATACTACCTTTACGCAATGCTCAACGTCTATCTCGAGCATGAATTCGACCGGCTCCTCGGGCGCGACCGCGAACGTCATGTGACGTACCTGACGGCAGTCGTCGGCATCGGCATCCCTACAGGAGGTGTCGGAGGTCGAATAAAGTGTGGTGCGGAAGATACCGTCCGAGTTGCAGACGAAGCGTTCGTTCGAGAGTACCTCGGAATTGCAGGGAAGCTCCGTGTCGGCAGGTATCATCATACGGACGGTGCGGTCAAGCTTCCCGGGTTCTGTCGGAAGCTGTATACCGTAGGTGAACTTCGAACGCTGGGTCAGGTCACGCATAAGTGCGTACCGCGCCCCACCAAAGGAGACCGCATCTATCGGACGGAGCGACCTCTTGACGGGGATACCCCCCGTGATCTGCTCGATACAGCGTTTTACGAGAGGGATAGACGAGCCGCCACCTGCAAGGACGACCTCGTTCACCTCGATCCCCTTGCCTCGTGCGAGCTCAAGAGCCTCCTCCACGAGGTAAGCGGAGGACGTTATGACAGGCTCTGCCAGACGTTCGAACTCGGTGCGCTGCATCGTGAATTCCTGCGCCTCCTCGAACAGGTCGAAGTAGGCGGTATACTCCTCGCTCTCACTGAGACCGTGCTTGAGCTCGGCGGCAACGCTCCTCAGACGTGCGTGAGCGCGAGGAGAGACGTTTGGACGGTCGGCGATGAACGCGGTACACAGCTCGTTGTAGATAAGCTCGGTCAGGTATTCGCCGTAGGTCTCGTCGTCACTCACGAAGTGATGGAGGACATACGGCTTTGCCGGATCCCGGTACGAGGTGATGAGCGCGATATCGAGCGTGCTGTGACCGAGGTCGTAAACGATCTGCGTGTGACTTTCCTCCGCATTGCCGTCCCGTCTGAGTGAATCGAGGTTGTGAAGTCCGACTCCGGCAGGCTCTACGAGAAGCTCGACCGAGAGCTGCTTACCGTTTCCAAGCTCGATAGAGCCTGCGGCACGCTTCATGTCGGCTATGACGTCACTTCGCGTTTCGAGAAAGCCGGGGATAGTCAGGACTACGTGATCTATCGTGCATTCGTCTGTCTTCATGAGTGACTCGTTGCACCGCCGAAGCACCTCACGTATCATCTCAACGTAAACGTCAAGGTAGGTGATACCCGGAAAGTCGGGTATCTCACGTGCGCCTTGAAGTATACGTCTTTTTACGTCAAAGATCGCCCTTTTCGGGTCACGCTCCGCACGTTCCTTCGCACCGTTTACGATGATGTGTCCGTCACGGTCGATGTATGCTATCGAGTAGATCGGGGTCTCGAACGGAAAACGCTCCGCTTCGACCTCCGCACCGCGAAGAAGTGCGGCCTTGCATTCATATGCACCTATGTCAAAGGCTATTCCAAATGCCATATGTATCCTCCAAACAGATCATTTCGCGGAATCGTCGGTGGAATTATCTATCGGGAACGTGGTCTCGATACGTATCGAGGTGTTGTCGCGCTCCCACGCCTTAAGGGTAGCTATACCGAGCTCGTTTATCGTGAGACGGCAATTCGTTTTCGTATCCTTAGGTACAGACCTGCCGTATTTCAGTGAAGCCTTGCAGAGGACGTGATAGTCTGTCCTGACAGCGGACGGATCGGGATTCAGCTTCACCGCACGGAATATGTCATACGAGGTCTCGGTGGTCTTTGTCATCGTATAGAACTCCGTCTCCTCGGAGGCACACGGTATCTCCGTACCTGCCTTGATGAGCGGATGTATCTTCAGGTCGTTGGCTGGACCGAACGGTGTACCGAGGTCGAATTCAACGGTACGGCGCACGGGAGAGGGCATTGGAATATCTCCGGTGTCCTCTGTGTCATCATCGGTAAGGGTGAAGGTCTCGGCATCGGTGTACATCGTGTAGAAGCGTGCCGCACCGTAGGCGGCAGCCTTGCTCGGACGATGCAGGAATATCCTGTCGCGGTACGCCGGAAGAGTTCCTGCAAGACGTTCCTTTATGTACGGTATGTACGATGAACCGCCGGTCATGATGATCTCGTCGGGCTTGTGTGCGCTATGCTCCTCGAAGAACGAGCGTGTAAAGCTCATGATACGCTCGACGTCCTCCGCTATCGCCTGCTCGAACTCACCTCGGGTGACGGTGATCTCTGCGGAATCAAAGTCTCCGTCCTCGATAAATACGGTGGTCATTTCAGACTCACTTAGCTCCTTTTTGCAGCGTTCAACGTCACGTGCTATCTGACGGAGCTTGAAGGCGTTCGGCTTCTCACCGAACTCATCGGCAGTCTTCTGTATCAGAAGCTCTCTCAGACGGTCGGTGAATACGCTTCCGGCAATGTTCAGACCTCTGCCCTCGCAGACGAGGTCGTAATAATACGTCCTGCCGCCGGGGTAGATCCTTCCGTTCGGGTAGAGCGTGACTATCGAGAGGTCGAACGTACCGCCGCCGAGGTCGAAGACACCGTAGGTGACGTGTTCTGCAGTCGTAGTGTCACGGCACTCGTTGAGCCTGTCGAGTCCTGCGGCAGACGGCTCGCATACCGTTCCGACCACCCTTATCTTCTGCATATTACCGTCCTCGTCGAGCGCACCGGAGTCAGCCTTTTCCGCAAGGTCGATGTAATAGCGGAGAAGACCCGGGTCGCGAAGACGTGCCGGATACGTGATGGAGATGAGGTTCGTCGTCGCGCTCTCACCGTGGTTCTCGCGAAGCGCATCGTTTGCAAGCCCCACATGGTATTCGAACATCTTCGTGATGATATCGTCGTAGAGATAGGTCTTCGTGTGCTTTCCGTTTGCGGAACGCAGAGTGACCTTCTCACCCAAATGCTGCTTCAGCAGACGGAGATGGTTTTCCGTCGGACGGTTCGTCTCACGTGCGGCGGCGAAGCCGTACTGCTCGTCGTCGAGCTGCGTACCGTTTTTTTCGGAGAGGTTCCAGAAGAATTCGTTCGGGATACCCTCACTTCCGATCTCACGATATCTGCTTGGTATAAGATCCTCTATAACGCCGCCGGTCTTCGTTGCCTCGTCCATTCCGTTGACGAAGCAGACGAACGTCTGCCAGTTTCCGAAGTCGATTCCGATAACTTTAGCCATGTCGATCTCCTTGCTCCTGTTGTCATTGTGATATTTGCGAAACGGTCAAAAAGCTTTCCCCGAACCGTCACGTAAACTGTGATCACGTATATAATTTGCACATAAATTATACAAAAATTATATCACATCGGTATATATTAGTCAAGGGAGACTTGACCTTTTGATATTACAAAAAAGCTATTGACAGCTCCGCTGTCATGTGGGATACCGTACCCGATGAGATCATCGGAGGGGAGGTGAGTTATACGGCAGGAGGTATAGTTAAGGCAATACTGCAATATCTTCTGCGCGGAGCGGAATAGCCGACAGACTGTGCCGCCGGTTTAGATATACATATATCCCACGACGGCGCGATAGCAGATGTGTCAAAAAAAATCAACAGGCAATTGATACGAAAATTACGTAATACAGGCAAAATATTTCTCCTTTTTTACTAAGCTGTATTGACACGTAAAACAAAATATGTTAAAATATGAGCGGTAGGGCGTAATGTGCTACATTTGCATCCTTATCGATCATTTTGTGGGACGATCGCCTAAAACAAAGAAATGCTCTTTACAGATGAATTGCAAAAAAACGGCACACAAATTGAAGCGGCGAATCCGCTCAAACCGAGGCTTCGTATGAAAGATCACAGTAAAACAAAATTTGGAGGAAGCAAAACGAAGAAGAACAGCACGAGCAAAAAGCTAAAAGCGGCAGTCGCGGTGATACTTGTTATGGCATCACTGTTCGCAATGACGGTGTTTGTCCACGCAGTGGTTGTGGAACGAATTTTGGGAGACGTGACAGATGAAATAAACCTAACATCAAGTCGCTCTCAATACATGAATCATTACGAAGTTACCGAAAGCTGGTAGAATGGTAACATAAAAACCATAACATATTGGTCTGTAGATCGTGTTACAGGCGAACGTCACGGAGAAGAGACTTATACATCAAGTTTTCCCGAAGATGGGGATGACCGTTTAAAACCCTACGGTGAAGAAAACGGATTTAAGGGATGTTTTTGCCCGAACTGCGTAGGTCTGTATACATAAACTTTGCACAGCCGTGCAGTATTCTGAATATATGTATTTTTTATAAAAACACAGCACAGGAGGATCCATATGAACTGTAAGCCCGTATTCTGCATTTGCGGTGCATCCGGTGTCGGCATATCATCGGTCGCCGCTCGAATTTTTATGTATATGATAGATAGCCTGAACCGTCAAAAGTTCAGGCTATCTGTTTCTTGCGGCGACATTTGGCTAGGGCGTGTTTGAAAAAAGTCAATATGCACAGATAGCGGAGCTTTTTGCGCT
>CAYSKU010000019.1:0-17553 GCA_964431775.1 uncultured Ruminococcus sp.
CGATGACTGCTCGGCGGCTCAGCCGCCCCGATGACTGCTCGGCGGCTCAGCCGCCCTCAGGCGATGCCTTTTTTGCTCATGACGAGGATGGCGATACCGTCAACGGATACGGTCGCGTATTCGCCGACTACCTCGTTGCTCACCGCATACGGCATCTGCCGCACGAGACGTGCATGGTCGAGTGGATACTTGCAGCCGTTCTCGGTAACGATGCACGAGTCGAGCGCGAATATCGAGAAATATCCTCCGTCGTTCGGAATAGTCACTACCTCATCAAGGATCACCTGTACCGTGTTCTCGCCGTCGGTCAGCTTCACTCGGATACCCTCTCGGCGAAGCCCCTCTAAATACAGAACGTTCGAGAGCGAATGGTCGATACGACCGCCTGTGCCGCCTACTATCGTTATATACCGACAGCCATGCTCCTTCGCGTACTCACACGCAAGCATCGTGTCGGTAACGTCCTTCTCACAGGCTACTCGAAGTACGTTCATACCGAGCGGCAGCGCATCACGATACGAGTCAAAATCTCCCATCGTAATGTCGGGCGTAATTCCCAACCGACCTGCCGTCGCGTAGCCACTGTCCGCCGCAATGGTAAGATCTACATCCACAGGCAGCATACGCCGTACCTCCGTGTCGTTGCAGTACCCACCAGTCACGATCAGTGCCGTCTTCGGTGTCAGTTCGTTCGTCTTTTCCATTCGGGAACACTCCTTTGTTCTTCATATATACGCACGTAGCTCTCGTGCCGCGTCGGCGCGATACGCCCACCTCCAAGCTTCTCGAGGACCGCACACCCCTCCTCCTTCCGATGCGTACACTTCGTGTATCGACATTTGCCGAGACATTCGTCAAACTCACGAAAGCTCGAGGCAAGCTCGTCATACGGAAAGAAGTTGAAGCGTGTGAAGTCGAGCATGGAAAAGCCCGGGGTGTCCGCAAGCCAGAAGAAGCCGCCCGACGATACCTCGAGCGGATATATCTCGACGTGTCGTGTCGTGTGACGTCCGCGCTCCGTCTTCTTGCTGACCCCACCCGTCTTCAGGGAGAGACTCGGGAACAGCGCGGTCATGAGCGTAGATTTTCCGCAACCCGATACGCCTGCAAACGCACCTGTACACGAGGACATACCGTCCTCATCGACAGACGTGCTTATCTCCGACAGGTACGCCGCAAGCTCGTCCATACCGTCGCCGCGCTGCGCGCTCACCGGAAATACCCGATACCCTGCCGTCCGATATATCTCGGTCAGACGGTCGCAGGACTCGCGGTCGAGATCCGCCTTGTTCACGATCACCACCGTCTCGATACCGTAGTTCTCCGCAATGACGGTCAGCTTGTCTGCCGTCAGAAGGTCGGGTGCGGGAGCTGCCGCCGGTATCACGGCGAACAGATAGTCGAGATTCGCCGTCGGCGGTCTTATCAGCAGATTTCGCCTCGGCAATATCTCGTCGATAACGTAGTCTACCCTGACGTCATGACCGTTCTTGTGCTTTTTTCCGTTTTTTCCGACCTCCGAGACCGTGACCTCATCGCCTACGCCCTCTTCTGCCGGAGTTATCCTTACCCTGTCACCGACGGTCGGCGTTATATGCTCCTGCCGGAAGATGCCCCGCGCCCTGCAAAGCACCTCCTCGGAAACGCTCCCCGTCTCGGGATCGATGCCGCGTACTCCGTAAAGTCCGCCGACTCCGCGTGTTATTATACCAGCTCTCGCTTCCTTCATTTTCTGCCTTTGCCGCTTCCGATAGCTTTTTTTATTTTACGGACGTATCCAGTCCCAGTTCATATCCCACCAGTTGTCGCCGGACGTGTCCTCGTCACCTATCGCAGTGTCGTCACCCGATGTATAGTCGTCTTCAAACCACGAGTCACCGGTCGTACCCTCGTCTGTGCCGCCTCCGACCTCCGTGTCAACGTCTGTTCCGCCTCCGACCTCGACATTTGCATCGGAGTCGCCGGACGTGTCGTCCTCGACCTCGGAGGGAGTCCACTTCATGTCGTCCGCAGTCGGGATGGACGTTCCGTCTCCCGAATAGGAGGGTCCTCCGCTCACCGTAAAGCTGATCTCGGAGTACTTCGGCACCTGCTTCCACGGATCGACGCTCTGCTCGAATACCGTACCGGCTGTACGCCAGTTCTTCTCATACGTGACCGTTCCGACGGTCAGATCGTTCTCCATCAGCGTGATCAGCGCGCGTGCCTCGCTCAGCTCCTTAAAATCGGGAACACTGACGTTCAGCGTGTCACTTCCGTGGCTGACGTATATCGTGACCGTCTCGCCCTCGCGAAGCACCGTTCCCACCTCAGGCTCTGTTCGGATAACGTAGCCCACCGAGTAAACATCGTTCGATACGTTCTCCACCTTTACGGTAAGACCGAGCTTTCGAAGCTCGCTTTCGACCTCACGATAGTCACGTACAGTGTAGTCACCGAGCGTGACCGTTCGCGGTCCCTGGCTGACGGTCAGCTGCATCTCGCATTCCTGCTTGCCCGGGAGTACCTTTCGCTTCTCCTCCGCAAGAGGCTCCTGCTCTATTATCTTTCCCTTTTCGACAGTGTCGCTGTACTCATACGTTATCGCAGGCACGGCGTAGTATTCACTGTCGTCAAACCACTTTGCAAGCTCCTCCGTGTAGAGCGATCCGACAAAATTCGGTATGCGTACCTCCTCGTAATCGTTCATGGAGCTGTTCAAAAAGAGCTTGTCCAGTACGTAGTAGCCCGATATTCCGGCTACTATCAAAAACGCAAGCGTTACTCCCATGATTATCGGGAACATGGAGTGGCTTCCGCGCTTTTTAGGTCGTGCGATCGTCTTCTGCTTTTTCTTCGAGACCTTGTTCTCCTTAAAGATCATCTTCGGGTTCTCGCGAAGCTTCAAAAGATGACCGAGCATCTCCTCCGCACTCTGATAGCGTGCATCGGGATCCTTCTCCATCGCACGCATTATTATCTGCTCAAGTCCGACGGGTATGTTCGGGTTCAGCTCACGCGGAGGCTTTGCGGTGTCGTTGACGTGCATCAGCGCGACCGAAACGGGCGTTTCTGCCGAAAACGGAAGAGAGCCCGTCGCCATCTCGTACATCATGACACCGAGTGCGTAAAGGTCACTTCGCGCATCGGTCGTGCCGCCGCTGACCTGCTCCGGACTTATATAGTACACCGTTCCGATAGCCTTATCGGTCATGGTGACGGTCTCCGCATTCGGGAGCTTTGCGATACCGAAATCCATCACCTTGATGACGCCGTTCTTCAGAAGCATGATGTTCTGCGGCTTTATGTCACGGTGAACGACCCCCTTTTTGTGGGCATGGTCGAGCGCACGAAGTATCTGCGTGGTGTAGCTGATGATCTCACGCAGATTCAGCACCTCACGGTGCTGCATATAGTTCTTGAGGGTTATGCCCTCAACGTACTCCATGACGATATATTTTATGTTCCGTCGGACTGACGCATCGTGGATCTCCACAATGTTCTGGTGTGCAAGCATAGCTATAGCCTGGTATTCGTGCTTGAATCGCTGTACCGCCTGCTCGTCCTCCGATATCTCGTCCTTGAGTATCTTTATGGCAACGGTGCGGCGCATGAGAAGGTCGGTCGCCTTGAAGACGACCGCCATCCCCCCTATGCCGACGATCCGTTCGACACGGTAGCGATTATCGAACACCAGTCCGACGTATTTTTCGTAGATCTCCATCATTACGGATGACTCCTGTTGTTGTGGTTTTTCGCCCCGTACTCGATATGTCAGAGTACTCGGGCGAAGCCGACCGTCAGATCGAAAGTATGACGGCTGTGATATTGTCGAAGCCGCCGCGCTCGTTCGCAAGCTCTATCAGCGACTCACACGCCGCATCGACAGTCAGCTCTCCGCGGTCGATCTCGCCGACCACCTCGCCGATCTCCTCCGGCTCTACGAGATTCGTCAGACCGTCCGAGCATAGCACGGCGTATGTACCGGGCTTCATCTCGCAGACGAACATATCGGCATCGACCGTCTTGTGCGTTCCGACAACACGGGTTATTATGTTTCGGCTGTTGTGGTGCTTTGCCTCCTCAGGTGTGATCCGTCCGAAGTCGATAAGATCCTGAACGAGAGAATGGTCATGCGTGACCTGCTCGATCTCGTTGTCCGCACTCACGTACAGACGGCTGTCACCGACGTTCGTTATATACGCCTTCTCTCCGATCACTATGCAGGCAACGAGCGTCGTTCCCATGCCGAGCAGAGAGGCATCTCCTGAGGCTGTCCTGTAAACGGCACGGTTAGCCGCCGTAACGGCTGCGGAGAGACAGTCAAGTACCTCCTCCTCACCCTCGCCGAAAAAGGACGGATGCTCATGCTCGTATTTGTCCAGCTCCTCCATGAAGACCTCCACGGCGACACGGCTTGCGATGTTTCCGCCGTTCACGCCGCCCATACCGTCGCATACAACGGCGGCAAGCACATCGTAAGAATACTTTCGGACAGCAAAGTCATCCTGGTTCATCTCACGTCTTCTGCCAACGTCGGTTTTTCCATAAAATAACATAGGACACATCCTCGAATTCTCGAATGAACTTCAAATTGATAGAATGCTCTCGGCATAATCATCATAATATACTATTATACCTCAAACATCCGGATATTTCTATAGGATTTCTTGAATATTTTACCTTTGTATCTTTTTTGATAGCGTTTATTTCGCGTTCTCGGACAATTTTTGCAGTCGGAGCTGTCCGCAGGAGGCGTTTATGTCAGACCCGAGCCTGCGGCGTATAGTCGCGCCGACTCCGTTCGCCCCAAGCTCTGCCGCAAATTCCTCCGCACGGCGACGTGCCGGCGCGACAAGTCCGGTCTCCGCGACCTCGTTCAGCATTATGAGGTTCACGTGTGCAGTAGCTCGCATACCGTTTCGTATGACTCTCGCCAGACGGAGCGCATCCTCACGTGTGTCGTTCTTTCCCGCGATCAGGGTATATTCGAACGAGACGCGCCGTCCGGTCTTCTCAAAGTACGCACGACAGGCGGTAAGCAGCTCGGCGATCGGATATTTGCGGTCGATCGGCATGAGCGCGCTCCTCGTCTCATCGTCTGCCGCGTGAAGCGACACGGACAAAGTAACCGGAAGCCCCTCCTCGGCAAGGTCGTATATGCGCGGCACGATACCGCACGTCGAGAGCGATATATGACGAAGTCCGATGCCGAGTCCGCGCTCGTCCGAGACGAGACGTAGGAACTTCACCGTATTGTCATAGTTGTCGAGCGGTTCACCGATACCCATCATGACGACACTGTCCACACGCTCGCCCGTATCACGTGAAGCAAGCGCGACCTGACCGAGTATCTCGGAGGCTGTCAGGCTGCGTACCCTGCCGTTCAGGGTAGAGGCGCAGAACCTACAGCCCATAGCACACCCTGCCTGTGACGACACACAAAGGGTCGAGCCATGCTCGTACCGCATGAAGACCGACTCCACGCACTCACCGTCGTTCAGCGCGAACAGGTATTTTATCGTTCCGTCTATACTTGAGACGAGCTTTCGTTCTATAGTTGGCAGACGATAGTCCGCCGCACTCTTCAGTGAGTCGCGCAGCTTTTTCGAGAGGTTCGTCATCTCGTCTATCGTCGCACCGCGTGACATCCACGTAAAGAGCTGTGCCGCACGATACTGCGGCTCGCCGATGGATTTCATGAAGCCGCCAAGCTCCTCCACCGACATTGACATGATATCAGTTGCCATTTTCGCTCCTGTATTACTTCACCTTATCCATGACCGCACAGAAGAAGCCGTCGCAGTGGTCTCTGTGCGGATAGAACGTCCGCATACTGCGAAGCGCGAACTCCCGATGCTCCGCAAGGAAACGCTCCGCTACCTCCTCGTTCTCCGCTCGATTGAGCGTACAGGTCGAATATACGAGTACACCTCCGTCACGGACGTATTCCGCCGCACCGCACAGCACAGGGTACTGCACGGACGGAAGCTGCTCTATCGGAGCAAGCTCCTTATACCGTATGTCGGGCTTTTTCGCAAGCACTCCGAGACCCGAGCAGGGCGCGTCACAAAGTACGCGGTCTACCCTGCCGCAAAGCTCCTCTCTCGGCTTCCGCGCATCACGGCGTTCGACCCTTATCATATCAAGCCCGAGACGTGCCGCTCCCGACTCTATCAGGGAGAGCTTGTTTCCGTGAAGGTCGAAGGAATAGAGCGTACCCCTGTTCTCCATATCTATAGCCATGGAAAAGCTCTTGCCGCCGGGGCAGGCGCAAACGTCCGCGACAGTCTCCCCCGGACGCGCACCGACCGCCGCCGACGTGATACGTGAGGCTTCATCCTGCACGAACCACAGTCCCTCGTCTATGCCGGAGCGTGCCTCGTCACTTAACGAGGGGAGCTTTATTATGTCGGGAGTCCTCTCCGAGCGTACCGCGCCGAGACGCTCCTCCGCCTCCTCGATCGACAGCTTGAGCGTGTTCACGCGAAGTGACACGGGCGGCTCCTCGTTCATCGCGCAAAGGAGCTGCTCCGTCTCGTCACCGACAGAACGGTGCAGAAGCTCGCACAGCTCACGCGGTACGGAGTACGCGACCGAGAGATACCTCATCGGATCGACCTCACGGTCGGGGAGCGTATACGCCTTGTCCGCACGAAGGAACGTGCGAAGCACGGCGTTCACGTAGCCGACAGAGCGTGGCGCGACAAGTCCGGCGGTCTCGCCGACTGCCGCGTGTGAGGGGATACGATCCATCCACAGGAGCTGGTATATTCCGAGACGTAGCGCACAGCGAACGTCCGGATCAAGCTCACCTGCCGGAAGCCTTGAGTAGCGATCTATTATATAGTCAAGCGTTATACGTCTCTCCGTCACACCGTAGACGAGCCTCGTATAGAGACCGCGATCCGCTCCCTCGAGGGTCGCCGCCTTCAGTGCGGAGCTTACCTCAAGGTTCGAGTATCGTCCCTCCCTCTCAACGGAGATGAGCGACTCCATAGCCATCGCACGTGCGTTCGGCTTTTTTGAGTTATCGTTTTTTTTCGTAGCGTCCGCGTTTTTCGCGTGGTTCGTAGCTTTTTGCATATCTCTTTTATTTTAAGCCTTCATATACTGCCGTCATCTGCGACCCCTGTTCGAGCGATCGACTATGCTTATCAGACGAAGCAGGTTTCCGAGCGCGACCGCAAGTGCCGCAACGTAGGTCAGCGCGGCGGCGGTCAGTACCTTTCTTGAAGCGGTCAGACCCTCGTCCGAGAGAACGCCCGAGTCGGTCAGCGCACGAAGTGCGCGGCGACTCGCGTTGAACTCGACGGGGAGAGTCACGAGCTGAAATACCACGGACGCACCAAAGCAGATCACGCCGAGGTATGCAAGCGGCTCAACGGAAAGTGCAAGTCCGAGAATAACGAGCGGCATTGCAAGGTTCGAGCCGATATTCGTTATCGGTATTATCGCGGCACGTACCTTCATCGGAAGGTAGCTGTCCGCGTACTGCGCGGCGTGACCTGCCTCATGTGCGGCAACACCGACTGCCGCCGCAGTCCTTTTGTCGTATACCGAATCGGACAGACTTATTGAGTTCGAGCGTGGGTCGTAATGGTCGGTCACCTCACCGTCTATACGTCCGACCGAGACGTCCTCGATACCACAGCCGCGCAGAACGAGACGTGCGGCATCCGCTCCGGTCATGCCGGACGGCACCTTACTGTATTTTGCGAAGGTCGTTTTAACGTTATACTGCGCCCACATCGCCAGAAGCAGCGCAGGAAGCACGTATACGATGTACAACCGGTCGATTCCGTAGAAGTAGGGCATTTTTTCCTCCGTACAAGAGCCTTTACAGGCAGATCATACTGCTTTATCATATCGGCGTTAGTGCATCTTTATCTCAGCACGTCACCGACAGAGAGCTTTCTTCCTCTGATGTAGTCTGCCGCGGACATCGGCTTCTTCCCCTCGGGTACTACGCCGGTTATAGACAGCACACCGCCTCCGCAGGAGAGCTTTATGATCCCGCGGTCAAGTGACAGCACCGTTCCGCAGGGTTCGTCCGACACCTCATCGTCGGGAGCTATTGCGGAGGTCAGCTTGAGCAGACGACCGTCCGGCGTGTGTGTCATTGCGTAGGGCATGGGAGAGAGACCGCGTATGAGGTCGAACACCTCACGCGGAGAGCGTGATAGATCGACTATGCAGTCCTCCTTCGTTATCTTCTGTGCGTAGCTTGCACCGTCCTCCGACTGCTTCTCACGTGTGATCGTGCCGTCCCGTATGCGGTCGATGACCGCACACATCGCTTCTCCGGCAAGGACTGCAAGCCTGTCGTGGACAGTTCCGAAGTTATCCTCATCGGAGATGGGGCATTCGAGCTTCAATATCATGTCGCCCGTGTCAAGACCCTCCTCCATGTACATCGCCGTGATACCGGTGACACGTTCACCTTCTATTATGGCACGCTGTATCGGTGCCGCGCCGCGATACTTCGGAAGAAGTGAGCCGTGTGCGTTAACACAGCCGTACTGCGGGTAGTCGAGTACGTAGGACGGCAGGAGCTTTCCGTATGCCGCAACTATGATAAGCTCGGGAGACAGCTCGTCAAGTGTCTCCGCGAACGCACCGTCACGAAGTGTCGTCGGCTGATATACCGGTATACCATGCTCCTCTGCGAACACCTTGACCGGCGGCGGCACGAGCTTCATACCGCGTCCCTTCGGCTTATCGGTCTGTGTCACCACACCGACTACGTCAACGCCGTCCTTTTCGTAGACCGCACGCAGGCACTCTGCGGCAAGCTCGGGCGTTCCCATAAACAATACTTTCATCGTCCACCTCGCAGACCGTTACTCGTCATCGTCTCCGAAAAGCTCCTCGACCTCCTCGTGGTCGAGGATACGTATCGCCTTTTCCGTGAACAGATGTCCGTCAAGGTGGTCGAGCTCATGGCAGAAGCAACGCGCAACGATGCCCTCTCCGGTAGCCGTGAATTCGTTTCCGTTGCGGTCGAGTGCGCGTACCGTTGCCTTCATGGGTCTTTTCGTGACTCCCCAAACGGACGGAACGGACAGACAGCCCTCGACCTCCTCCTGCTCCCCCTCGGTCTCGACGAGCTCGGGGTTTATAAGCTCAAGCACCTCGTCGCCGGTATCGACAACGACTATACGGCGAAGTATACCGACCTGCGGTGCGGCAAGACCTGCGCCGTTTGCCTCTGCCAATGTCTCCTTCATGTCGTCAAGGAGCTGACGTATACGCGGAGTTATCTCCGTTACCGGTCTGCACACCTTATGCAGGATCGGATCTTCCTCTGTAACAATATTAAGTAATGCCATATATATCTCCTGATCGTATCATATTTACTATTAATCCACCGTCATACCGTTGACGGATTGAGATCGACCGATATCGTCAGACGGCGACTGCTCTTTGCCCCCGATACCGCCGCCGAGCTTCTGTCACTCGAGGACGTTCCTGCGATACGTTCGTTCTTGTTTTTGTCTGCCTTCGGCGAAAAACGCCCGAACTCACACACCAGACCCGAGATAAAGTCCCTCGTCCGGCGATTCAGACGACACTTCATCACGAAGCGAAGTCTGTACAGGTTCTGCACTCTGTATACCGGTGCTTCAAACGGTCCGTACAGCACGATCGGCACGTCACCGAACTCGGCACGAAGTGTTTCGAGCATACGCTCGTACATACGTGTCGCCACGAGTGACAGGTGCGCTTCGTCCGCGCTCGACAGCGTTATGACCGCGATATCGCAGAACGGTGGGAACGTCATTGCCTTTCGCAGACGTATCTCACCACTGTAAAAGCTCTTGTAGTCCTGTGCCGCCGCATAGTGAAGCACCTCGTTCTCGGGCGAATACGTCTGTATTATAGCCCGTCCCGGGACGTCTCCTCTACCGGCACGTCCTATGACCTGCGTGAGCATCGCAAACGTCCGCTCTGCGGCACGATAGTCGTCAGCCATGAGCGCGCTGTCGGAGTTCAGTACACCGACGGTTGCGACTCTCGGAAAATCGTGACCCTTCGTCACCATCTGAGTTCCGAGAAGCACGTCTGCCTGACCTGCACGAAACTTTGACAGTATCTCGTTTATCGACAGCTTCGCCTGTGTGGTATCGTGATCCATACGAAGCACGCGAAGCTCGGGGAGCATAGCACAAACGTCATCCTCTGCCTTTTGAGTACCACAGCCCATGAACAGGAAATGCTCACTTCCGCATTCGGGACATTTTTCGGGTACCCTTTCGCGATGTCCGCACATATGGCAGACCAGGGCTCCGCTCTCGCGCCGCTTCGCAAGGTACTCGTCAGAGGCGGTGTCAACGTCCAGACGGTCGCCGACCGCATAGCCCCTTCGCGAATGATAGGTCATCGTCACCGAGCAATGCGGACATCTCAGTCCCTTTCCACAGCTCCGACAGGATACGTAGTTATTGTAGCCACGTCTGTTGAGAAAAAGTATCGACTGATCTCCGTTCGCCTTGTCGTTCATCAGCCGCTCCGCAAGCAGCTCACCTATCGGGGAGAGATTTCCGTTTGCGGTCTCTCGCCGCATATCGTATATGCTGACCTCCGGCAGACGTGCGTTTCCGTAACGCTCCGTCAGCTCGATCAGGGTATATACTCCGGTCTGTGCCTTATAGTAGCTCGTGATCGACGGTGTCGCGGAGGAGAGCAGCATTATCGCGTTATGATCGCGACAGCGGTAGCGTGCTATGTCGTGTGCGTGGTACTTCGGGTTAGTGTCCGACTTGTAGGTGTACTCATGCTCCTCGTCTATGACGATCATACCGATGTTCGGCAGTGGCGCGAATATCGCCGAGCGTGTCCCGACGACCACCCTTGCCTCACCGAGCTTGATACGCCGCCAGGTATCGAAGCGTTCACCGTCAGAGAGCGCGGAATGAAGCACAGCTATACTTTCTCCGTACCGCGCCATAAATATTCCGACCGTCTGTGGGGTCAGCGCGATCTCGGGAACGAGCATTATCACTCCGCGACCGTCGGCAAGCACACGATCTATAGCCGCAAGTATGACGTTCGTTTTTCCCGACCCCGTCACACCGTGGAGCAGTGCGGCTGCCGGAAGTCCCTTTTCATATAGCTCGACTATCCTCCGGCAAGCCTCCGACTGTGCCGGTGAAAGAGTCGGAGCCTCTCCCCTCGCACCGTTGACGTAGGAATACGCCTCTGCGGTAAACGAGTTTCTGAAAAAGTCTTCCTTTTCTATCTTTATGTAGCCTTTTGTCTCAAGTGCCGATGCCGCCGCACGTCCTGCCGCGACAGTCAGTCCCGCCGCCTCGTATGCGGCATTCTCCTCGACCCCCGTATCCGACTCCGCTATCACCGAAAAGAGCTTCCTCTGATTTGCTCCGCGAAGTCTCTCCGTAAGTCCCGTGAGGTACGCCCCCGTACCGTCGCTTCGACGTCCAAGCTCCAGTATATCCGAAAGGGACAGGATACGGCGGTACTTTACCCCGGCGTGATCCTTTATCTCGGAATACTTCTCGCAAAGTCCGAGCTTTATGAGCTTTGACAGGATACGTGTACAGTCGAATTCGAACTCCGTATAGAGCGTCTGCCGCGTGAAGCGCGACCTCTTCGACAGTATACCGTAGACGAGCCTGCCGTGTTCGCCGAGCTCTCGCATGGCGTCCTCGAACGAAAGCTCGTTGTCACGCTCGTTTTTCGGTATCATCCGATAAGAATGGACGACCTTCGACATGGCGGCAGACGGAACAGCCGCCCGTACCGCATCGCCGAAGGTACAAAGTGTATATTCCTTTACAAAACGGCATAGACCGAGAAGCTCCTCGGAAAGGAGCGGAGCATCGTCAAGCACCGAGGCTATGGGCTTCATCTTCACTTCATCGGAGGAATAGTACGGATATTCGAAGACTATCCCCGTCATGTGACGATTTCCCCCACCAAACGGCACCTCGACAAGCACTCCGACCTCTATCTCCTCACCGATCGTCTCGGGGACGTAATAGCTGTATGCCTTGTCGGCGTAATACGGCACGTCAAGCACATATACGAGCGCACATCTCATTCGGTCATCCTCCAAGGGTGAGCAGGGGGAGCAGAGAACGGTCACTCCGCGCTCTCGCTCGTAGCTTCGTCTGCGGTATCTTCCCCGACTGTCTCGACTTCCTCCGTAGCCTCGGTCTTCTCGTCGGTGTCCTCGTTCTCGCCGGCATCCGCGCACTCGTTGAAGGTCTCCTCCGTATCAAGGTCCTCGAACTCCTCGGGAGTGTGACCGCCGAGCATCTCGACAGTTCCGTCAGGCTCGATTATCTTGAATTCGCCTGCGTAAAGACCTGTGATAGCGGTCTTTACCGCCTTTTCGTCACGGTACTCACGCTTTATCATGCTTGCGATATTCTTTCCCTTTTCGGCATCCTTGCTTGCGATCAGCTTTTCCGCGTACTCACGCTGCTTCGTGTATTCGTCTGTGATTATGCGCGCACATTTTGCGGTCGCAACGACGAGGGTGTAACGATTTATTTTGTAATTATTGGTAAGTTCTCCGATGGACGGGTAGATCATTTTATAATACCTTCCTTTAGTTATATATGTATATATGTGATAGTGTCCTACCGACGATGTATTATCGTCATGCACGACACAGACTATGCAAAATATTCCGCAATGTAGTCGGACATTCTGTGTGCGGCACAATGCTCTGCGCGGATTATCGAAAGTATCGTGTTCGCGCATTCGACCTGACCGTCGATCTCGTTTACGACGATGTAGTCGTAGTTCACCGCCTCACGTATCTCCTCCGTCGCACGAGCCATACGTCCGCGTATGACCTCCTCGGTCTCCGTGCCGCGACCGCGAAGTCTGCTCTCCTGCTCTGCCGCCGAGGGGGCGATGAGCATGACTGTGACACAGTCGTCACCGAGCAGACGCTTGATCTGTCCGCCGCCATCGACCTCTATCTCAAGGATAAGGTCGTTTCCGGTCGAAAGTATACGCTCCGCCTCGGACTTCAGCGTCCCGTAGTAATTGCCGTTGTACTCCGTGTATTCGAGTACCTCGCCGCGCTCGATGAGTCCCAGAAATTCCTCACGTGTACGGAAATAATATTCGACTCCGTCACGCTCGCCCTCTCGCGGCTGTCTTGTCGTTGCGGAGACCGCGACCTGCATCGTCTTACATATGCCGCGAAGCTCCGCGACGACCGTTCCCTTTCCGCTGCCCGAGGGTCCCGATATTACGATAACTATACCTCGCTTACTCATTTTCAGTCCCTCCGTCCTCATCGGTACGCACGTTCTCTCCGTTCAGTCTCGCAGATACCGTTTCGTTCTGCAACGCCGAGAGGATGACGTGGTCGCTGTCCGTGATTATGACACATCTCGTCTTTCTTCCGCAGGTGCAGTCTATGGCACGTCCGCTGTCCTTTGCATCCTGCACCAAACGCTTTGCCGGTGCGGAATCGGAGGCGACGACCGCCACGACTCGCGCCGCGTTTATCATGTTATTAAAGCCAACGTTGACAAACTTCATACTTCTTCCCCTCCAAAAAACGACCGCTACCGATCATTCGAGATTCTGTATCTGCTCTCGTATCTTCTCAAGCTCTGTCTTCATATCGACGACCAGGTGTGCGATCTCCGCGTTTGCCGCCTTCGAGCCGATGGTGTTTATCTCGCGGTTGATCTCCTGCACCAAAAAGTCGAGCTTTCGTCCGAACACTTCGTTTGAGCATACTATCTCGGAAAATGCCTCGAAATGCGAGGAAAGTCTGACGAGCTCCTCGTCTATCGCCGCCTTGTCCGCGTAGATCGCGGCTTCGGTCAGGATACGCTGCTCGCTTATCTCAACGTCAAAGTCCTTGAGGAGCTGCTTTATACGCGCCTCCAGCTTTGCCGGATAGGTCGAGATATCGTCTGCCGAAAGCTCCTTTATACGTGCGGCAGAGGCACGAAGTCCGTCTGCCTTTTCGAGAATGTCCGTACAGAGTCTCGCGCCCTCACGCTCACGCATGGTGCAGAACTCCGCGGCAGCTGCGGCAAGCACGGTCTTTACCTCGAGCCAGTCACGCTCCGCGTCATCCTCAGCCTTTTTGACGTTGAATATGTCACGGTTCTCCGCGACCTTCATAACGGAAATGTCGTCCGTCAGACCGAAGGTGTCACGCAGGCTCTCGAGTGCGCGGAGGTATTCCTCTGCCGCCTTTCGATCGACCGCGATCTCAAGTCCTCTCTGCTCGAGCACGTCTATACCGATATAGACCTCGACCTTTCCGCGAACGATACCTGCTTCGGTGAGGAACGCCTTGATACGTTCCTCGAGGAAGCTGTACATCCTCGGGAGCTTGACGGTGCAATCCATGTAACGTGAATTGACGCTCTTTATCTCTGCCGTAATATCAAGTGCGCCGTCCGACGAGGTCGCCCTCGCACGTCCGAACGCAGTCATACTTTTTAACATGGCTGTTATCCTTTAGTTGAAATATGGTATGATATCATCACTTTGCACGCTGATATTCCGCGTATATGCCGTTTTCGGTCGATACCGCACGTGCAGGTGCTATGTCGTTATAGGGAACATACATATACTGCTCACCCGACTCGCCCTCGGTCTCGGTCGCAAGACGCATGACGTCCGCGTAGCCGTAGGAGGTCAGAAGCTCACAGGTGTCACCGTTTGCCGAGCCGTCATAGAAGCCGACGAACAGTATCGGCATCTCGCCGCTGTTCTCGGAGAAGCTCTTGAACACCTTCATCCGTTCACCGACGTCATCCTTATCGACCGCGGAAAGGTCTGCCGCGCAGATGACATACTTATCCTTCGTTGCGGCATGACGCACCACACAGTAGGTGAAGCCACCCTTTTCGATATCCGAAAGCATCGGCATCTGCGACATGAGGAGCTGTCCTGCCGAGGAATATGTATAGGTCTCCGTGCTGTAGTAGACGAGCGTGTGAGTCTCGCCGAGGGTGTAGTCCGCGCCGAGCGCGTAGCCGGACGGTACGTCACGCTCCGCTGTCATGTCGTCTGCGTTTTGAAGTATCATGAGGTCGGGGGCGTACTCCGCAAGCTGTGTGTCAGCCTCGGACTCCGTGCCGTTCGACAGATCGTAGGTGAGGATGGAGAAGACCTCGCCCGTCCCCTCCTTTATATCGCCGTGTATATAATTATCGGCAGACGAGAAGGTGAACGGAGTTCTTTCCGAAAGGAACTCGCGAAACGCTTCGACCGCCAGACGTGTCGTTGAGTCGTCATGTCCGGCGATAACTATCTTTTCACCGACGAGTGCGTAGCCGTACTGCCACATTTGCAGTCCGTCAAGGAATTCGGCAGTCTCGGGACGGTTCGTCTCGCCGACCAGCACCTCGAACTCACCCATCGTGAAGTTCGGGTTTCCCTCACGGTAGAAGTCGGTCGTTATCCTAATATCATAGCCGGCATCGACAAACGCGGAGCGAACGTCCATTCCGCACTTGACGAGGTCGCCCTCCGCGTAGTCCGAGCGCACGACCTCGTACTTCATTATGGACGTGCCGTCGATCACGTAGCCACCGTCAGACGTGGGTACACTATCATTCGTGACGTCTCCGCACGAGCAGAGACCGCCGAGGAGGACAAATGCCGCAAGCATCGGCATCAGGTAATGTGAAAGCTTTTTCATCGCAGCTCCCTCAGTGATAAAGTGAAATGCAGGTTCAAAAAAAGAGGACAAACGATATCAGGAGATATCGCCGCTCGTAACCTACCTTATATTATACAATATCCGGACGTTCATTGTCAACGAAATAATAGCATAATTCGGAGAAAAACCGTTCGCATACCGTACAGTGCAAAAAACGTCCGCAAAAGACACATCTCGCGCCGATCAGCCGCCAAGCTCACGCCTTTCGGCACGTGAAAGGCGGTATTCCTCGAGCGGCTGTTCGCCGAAGCGGACGACCTGCGTACTTTCGAAGCCGTCACGCAGCTCCATGACGACAGTCAGCGTGTCCGCTTCACCGAGTGAAACGGAGGTGGCATCAAGCTTTCGGTAGTTATATATCGAACGCTTTTTCGCATCTATCGCTTCAAGAGGGAACGTCTCGCCGGTCGTCTCGTTCAGGAGGTGGAAGGAATATTCGTGTCCCTCCGTCATGCTCGTGTAGTCGTAGACGCTGTCGTTCCAGCGGACGGTCACCTGCACCTCACCGTTCTCCGGCACGTAGTAGAAGGCATATGCCGAAAAATATCCGTCGTCGGCGATCTCACGCTCGACCTTGACCGTTTTGACCTCCGGTATACCGTCAGCCGCCGCCGAGGTGAGTGCATCCGTCAGATACAGCTCATCGAACACCGACTTGTCCGCGACCATACAGCACCTGAGTATGAACATGGCGCAAATGATGAACAGTATGACTGTCGCCGTATTTTTTATGATCTTGACCATTTTCCGTTTCACTCCGTATATTCGTAATGCTTCTATTATATCAGCAATATTTGAATATTTCAACAGTCGGCGATAGGAAAAGCCGATTTTATGCAGAGCCGGCGGTCTGAGAGCGCAAACAGTCATCGGGTCGGCTGAGCCGACAGGCAGACATCGGCGTTCGTGAAGTCGAAATTGGGAGACATCCCACAAGGGTGTGGAAAAGTGCAGACTTTGGTCTGCTGACGGCTTTGCACCAAATAATATTGTCGTGGGATATCTTCCAACTCAAACTGAAAGTACGCCGATGACCGCCTGCGGCGTCACGCCGCCGACCCGCTGCTTTTTGACTGAAAACGTGGGCTTTTTTTTTGAAAAAATGGTGAAAATTCAGATTGACAAGGTGATGGTTTTTTATTATAATATGATGTACCGTGGAATTTTATGCTGACAGACAGATCCGGAGGTCAAACACATGAAGATCGATATTTGCGAGCTGATGAATCGTCGTCTCGACCGACTCGATTTTGAATACCGCTTTGATCCGCGTCATACCGATGCGGAGTGTGTGCTTCTTCCCGAGGATATCACCGTCCCCGATGACGGCATCTGTGTTCGCGGTAGCATCAACGACGCCCTCGGCTGTATGACGCTTCGTGCGGTCGTGACGGTAAACTACGTCACCGCCTGTGCGCGCTGTCTCGATGAGGTGCGTGAGACCCTCGAATTCGACTTCGAACGAATGATCCTGACCGATAAGATAGAGTCAAACGATACGTTCGAGGAGGACGAGGAATGGGACGGAGAGCTCGAGGACGTGCTTTACGTCAACGAGGCAAAAATCATCCCGGACGCGGATATCATGGAGGAGATCTCTCTTGAGCTTCCGGCGTTCGTGCTTTGCAGAGAGGATTGTCCCGGACTTTGCCCAAGGTGCGGTCATCGGCTTGCGGACGGTGACTGCGGCTGTAAGGACAAAAAAGAAATCGACCCAAGGCTCGCAATTTTACAAAAACTACTTGATAATCCCGAATGAACGTGGTATAATAAAGTGTACTGCGATATTCAGATCATAGTTGAGGAGGTTCATCATGGCTGTACCTAAGAGAAAAACTTCGAAAGCAAGACGTGACAAGAGACGTTCCAACGTATGGAAGCTGGATCTTCCCGGCATG